>JADZEM010000116.1 GCA_020850535.1 Chloroflexota bacterium | reverse complement strand
GCACGACGCGCTCAACATACGATTGCACTGGTAGCAGCATCAGGGCGATTGCATGTTCATTGGTGTTCCTGAAGCATCATGGAACGGGCGGTCGGGGACTGAAGTCCCCGCCTACAGTCATTCAGTCGCTGCGCGACGGACGCAGGGAACGGCTGGGGCTGGCGAGCCTGGCGCGTCGCGCAGCGACTGCAGGATCGTAGGCGGGGCTTTCAAGCCCCGACGCGGCGGCACGACGACATCAACATGCAATCGCCCTGACGACCCCGCACGCATCCTTTCCCTTTCGACGTAACCGGGGGTATAGTCCCGTGTCCTGGCGAGGGGCGCGCCGTCCTGCTTGCATTCTCAGACATCCTCGCCAGCAGTAAGAGGTCGCCGTGGCACGAGAACTGGTCATCAACGGGACGCGAATCGACGATGACAGCCCGGCCTACGTCATCGCCGAGATCGGCCATAACCACCAGGGTGACGTGGGGAAGGCGAAGGAGCTGTTCGACCGCGCCCGGGAGTGCGGGGCGTCGGCGGTCAAGCTCCAGAAGCGCGACAACGAGACGCTGTTCACGCGGGAGGCGTACAACCGCCCGTACGAGAACGAGAACAGCTTCGGCCCGACCTACGGACTGCATCGGCAGGCGCTGGAGCTGACGGGCGACGACATGCGCGAGCTGAAAGCGTACGCCGAGGGCTTGAAGATCGACTTCTTCGCGACGCCGTTCGACATCCCGAGCGCGGACGTGCTCGAATCGCTGGGGGTGACGTTCTACAAGGCGGCCTCGGCGGACCTGACGAACACGCCGCTGCTGAAGCACATCGCCCGGTTCGGCAAGCCGATGCTCGTCAGCACGGGCGGCGCGACGCTCGAAGATGTGGACCGGGCGGTAGAGGCGATATTGCCGATCAACAGCCAGTTGTGCATCCTCCAGTGCACGGCGGCGTATCCGGCAGACTACGCCGAGCTCGACCTGGGCGTGATCCAGACGTTCCGCGAGCGGTACCCTGAGTGCGTGATCGGCTACTCGGGCCACGACAACAGCATCTCGATGCCGGTGGTGGCGTACATGCTGGGCGCGCGGGTGATCGAGAAGCACTTCACGCTGAACCGGGTGATGAAGGGCACGGATCACATCTTCTCGCTGGAGCCGCCCGGCCTGCGGCGGGTGGTGCGCGACCTGCAGCGTGCGCGCCTGGCCGTTGGCGACGGCGTGAAGAAGAAGCGGCCGAGCGAGTTCGCGCCGATGGTCAAGATGGCCAAGAGCCTGTACGCCGTGCGCGATCTGCCAGCCGGTCACGTCCTGACCGAGCAGGACATCGCGCTGAAATGCCCTGGCGGCGGGATGCCGCCGTATGAGCTGGACAACGTGATCGGGCGGCGGCTGGTGGTTGGCGTCTCCGAGGACGAGCCGCTGGCCCACGAGCATCTCGGGGCAACGGCCTCGCCGGTCGCTGCCAGCGTGGACGCGCGCTGAGGACGGCATTCGACCGTGAGTGAAGCACAGCCACTGGCCGGGCGGGTCGGCGTCGTCACGGGGGCGCTCGGCAAGCTCGGCCCGATCTGGATCGGCGGCCTGCTCGACGCCGGCGCGACGGTTGCCGGCGTCGACCTGGCAGGTGCGCCCGTCGCGGGCGAGTTCGAGACGCTGCAGGGGCAGTACGGCAAGGACCGGCTGCGCCTCTACCGCGCCGACGTGCGTGATCGCGCGCAGCTCGACGCCGCCCGCGACGCGATCCTCGCCGATCTCGGCGTGCCGCACGTGCTGGTGAACAACGCCGGGATCGATCAGCCGCCGAACACCGACGCTCCGCAGTACGAGATCGACGAGATCCCGCCGGACGTTTTCCAGCGCGTGCTGCAGGTGAACACGTTCGGGACGTTCCAGGTGTCCCAGGTCTTCGGCACCGAGATGGCGAAGGCTGGGCGCGGGTCCATCGTCAACATCGGCTCGATGTACGCCGTGATCTCGCCCGACATGCGCCTCTACGACCATCTCGGCTTCGATCCGCCGTTCTTGAAGCCGCCAGCCTACGGGGCGTCGAAGGCGGCCGTCTTGAACATGACGAAGTACCTGGCAGGGTTCTGGGGACCGCGGGGCGTCCGCGTCAATGCGCTCTCTCCGGGCGGCGTGCTGGGCGGCCAGGACGAGGAGTTCAAGGCGAAGCTCAACGCCAAGATCCCGCTGCGCCGGATGGCGGTTGCGAGCGATCTGGTCGGCCCGCTGGTCTTCCTGGCGTCGGACGCCTCGGCCTACGTGACGGGCATCAACCTCCAGGTGGACGGCGGTATCACCGTCTGGTAGGCGGGGCTTTCGGTCCCCGACGCGTGTGCATCGTGCCGATCTGCTGCACGAGGGAGTGTCGCGGTGGTGCTAGCGGGGACGCTCTTCTCGAACCATCTCGGTGAGCGGCGGCTGTACGACGGTGTCTCGCCGGTTCCCTGGCGGGTTGCCAGCTACGTCCTCGCTGCACGCGACGACGGCAGGGTGCTCGTCGTGGAAACGCCAGGTGTGGGCCGATGGGACCCACCGGGCGGCGAGGTCGAACCGGGCGAATCGGTGTTTGACGCTGCGATCCGGGAGTGCTGGGAGGAAACAGGGTATCGCTTCGTCGCTGCCGCCGACGACCCGCTCTGCATCCTTGAGTGGAACTTTCTCATGCACAGAGACCAGAGCTTCGTGCGCTCGCTGCAGTTGCTGTTTCACGGCTATGTCGATGGCGAACAAGACCCACAGTGGCGCCAGGATCAGGACGAGATCAGTGCGATTGCGTGGGAAGACCCGTCGACGATGGTGGAAGCGCGAACACACAAGCTGCTCTGGAAAGGTCTCCACGCAGCTGGCCTGCGAGTCTCGCCCGTGCATCCAGGTGTTCTGAACGCGGAGAAGGATGACTGATAACTCCTCTGGTACACTCCTTCGCCGGAGGGGACGACTATGCCTCGCGAGCGCACCCCCAGTATCGTCGGCCTGATCCCGGCCCGGGCCGGCTCCAAGCGCGTCAAGAACAAGAACATCAAGCCGCTGGCCGGCCACCCCGTCATCGCCTATACCATCGCGGCGGCGGTCGAGAGCGGTATCTTCGGCGAAGTGATCGTCTCGACGGACTCGCAGCAGTTCGCGGACATCGCCACGCACTACGGCGCGTCCGTGCCGTTCCTGCGGCCCGAGGAGTACGCCGGCGACCGCTCCCCCGACATCGAGTGGATCGAGTACACGCTCGGTCGGCTGCGCGACGAGGGCCGCAACTACGACTGCTTCGCGATTTTGCGCCCCACCAGCCCGTTCCGCAAGGCCCACACCATTCGTCGAGCCTGGGACACCTTCCTGGCTGAGGACGGCGTCGATTCGCTGCGGGCCGTCGAGAAGTGCAAGCAGCACCCCGGCAAGATGTGGGTGGTGCGTGGACACCGGATGTTCCCGCTGCTGCCCATCGGCCCGAAGGAGCAGCCCTGGCACAGCAGCCAGTACCCGACGCTCCCCGAGGTCTACATCCAGAACGCCAGTCTGGAGATCGCCTGGAGCCGGGTGATCTTCGAGAACCGGACCATCGCCGGCGACTCGTACGTGCCCTTCATCTCCGAGGGCGACGAGGGGTACGACGTCAACGACGTGGCCGACTGGATCTACGCCGAGTACCTGCTCTCGACCGGCGAGGCGAGCCTGCCGCCAGTCACGGCGACCCCGTACCCCGTCGATGTCTAGTCTCACTCGGGGCCACCGGTTGGCCCACTCATTCTGCGCCCATTCTGAGGAACCATCCGCATGACCGAGCTTGTCTATGTCCCGGCCGCCGAGTTGGAGCGCCTTCGCAGCCTCCGGGTTGGCGCGGTCGAGCGTGCCGCCATTTTCGCCGCTGCCTGCCGGATCAACGCGCTCTACATGATCGGTAAAGCCGGCTCCGGACACCTGGGGAGCACCTTCAGCAGCCTGGACATTCTCTCCTGGCTGCACCTGGAGGAGCTGCGGCTCGCGGACGAGCGCGAGACGCCGGTGGATCGTTTTTTCAGCTCCAAGGGCCACGACGTGCCGGCCCTGTACTCGGTGCTGATCGGGCTGGGGCGGCTGCCGTTCGAGAGCATCCACACGCTGCGGCGGCTCGACGGCCTGCCGGGCCACCCGGACATCGACACACCGGGGATCTTCGCCAACACCGGCTCGCTCGGCATGGGCATCTCGAAGGCGAAAGGCTTCGTGCAGGCGAACCGGCTGCAAGGTCGGAACGGCGAGGTCTATGTCCTGACCGGCGACGGCGAGCTACAGGAAGGCCAGTTCTGGGAGTCCCTGCCCGGCGCCGTGAACCACGGCCTCCACGAGATCACCGTGATCGTGGATCACAACAAGGTGCAGTCTGACACGCTGGTGGAGCGCGTCAACAGCCTGGGCGACCTGGTCGGGAAGCTGCGGGCCTACGGCTGGGCCGTGGACCGCTGCGACGGCCACAATCTGGCCGACTTCAAGCGGGCGCTGACGGCCGTGCGCGCCGAGCGCAACAAGCCGAAGATCATCGTGGCCGACACGATCAAGGGGCGCGGCGTCTCGTTTGCCGAGCACACGGCGATGGCTCCGACCGACCGCCTCTACAAATTCCACAGCGGCGCGCCGGCCCCCGATGTCCACGAGAAGATGGCCGACGAGCTGATCGCTACCGCCAACCGGCTCCTCCGCGAAGCCGGGCAGGCCGAGCTGGCGCTGGAGTCGGCGCCGTTCCCCGACCGCCCGGCCCCGGGCACGGTGCAGCGGATGGTGCCGGCCTACTCGAAGGCACTGGTGGCGGCTGCCGCCAACGACCCGAAGATCGTCGCGCTCGACGCCGACCTCGTGCTGGACACTGGCCTGCTCGAATTCGAGGAGCGGTTCACGGATCGCTTCATCGAGTGCGGCATCGCCGAGCAGGACATGGTCTCCCAGGCCAGCGGCCTGGCGCTGGCCGGCATGCTGCCGGTCTGCCACTCGTTCGCCTGCTTCCTCTCGACGCGTCCGAACGAGCAGATCTACAACCAGTCCACCGAGCGCACGAAGGTCGTGTACGTCGGGTCGCTGGCGGGCGTGGTGCCGGGCGGTCCGGGCCACTCGCATCAGTCGGTCCGCGACATCGCGACGCTGGCGTCGGTGCCGGGCCTGATCCTGATCGAGCCGTCCTGCGAGGCCGAGACGACATTGGCGACCGAGTTTGCGCTGACCCAGGCGCGGCACTCGGTCTACCTGCGCCTCGTCTCGATCCCCTGCACGATCCCGTACACGCTGCCGGACGACTATGAGTTTGTCGAGGGGCGCGGCGTGGCCCTGACCGGGGGCAAGGACGCGGTGCTCGTCGGGTACGGCCCGGTCCTGCTGCCGCAGGCGGTCGAGGCGGCCCGCCTGCTCGCCGAGCGCGGCATCGGCCTGAAGGTCGTCAACCTGCCGTGGCTGAACCGCATCGACTCGGAGTGGCTGCGGCAGACGGTGGATGGCTACCCGCTGCTGGTGACCCTGGACAACCACTACGTCTGGGGCGGCCAGGGCGAGTACCTGCTCAGCCAGGTGTCGCGGTTCGGCCTGCCGACGCCGCCGCGCGGCCTGCCGCTGGGCATCCGCTCGATCCCGGCCTGCGGCACCAACGACGAGGTGCTGCGCTACCACGGCCTGGACGCCCGGAGCCTCGCGGACACCATCGCGTCGTCGCTCGGCCACCGCTCCTGAACTGGCAACGGTCGTAGGACGAGGCGCTCACCCCCCGGCCCCCGGCCCCCGGAGGCCGGGGGGTGAGCGCCCTTCCTCGTCGGCAAGGACTCTCCCACCTGGGGCGCCGCCACGGAGGTTGCCGCCCTACGCAGCCCGGGACTCTGGCTCCGCCAGGTGCGCCGGCGTGACTGCTGCCCCTACTGGTGTCCGCGACGCCTGCCGCAGCCCCAGGCCGAACAGCGGGAACAGGAAGACCGAGACCAGTCCCGCGCCGACCAGCGCCGCCGCGTTCTCGGGCAGCATCCGGTTCGTCTCCACACCGATCTCGCAGATCGCGACGACCAGCGGCAGCGCCGTGGACGTGAAGAGGCCGAACGCGACCCGGTCGCGCCCGCGAAGCTCGCGTCGGTAGAGCAGCGCGGGCAGCCCTCGGCAGACCAGGAACAGGGCCAGGAAGACCGGCAGTCGCAGGATCGCCGTCGGGCTGTCGAACAGGGCCGCCACGTCGAACTTCATGCCGCTGACCACGAAGAAGATCGGCACGAAGAAGCCGAACCCGAGACCGTCCAGCTTGTCGCGCAGCGCTTCGGCCGCCTCGCCGCGCGCCACCAGCCCGACGACCATGCCGGCTGCGAACGCCCCGAGGATCATGTCCAGACCCAGCACACCGGCCAGCAACGTCAGCGCCAGCAGCACCAGCACCGAGAGACGGACTGGCAACTGCGCGCTGGCGTGCATCGTCCGGTTCAGCAGCCTGACGATTCTCGGCGGGTGGTAGCGCAGACCGACGAACGCCACCAGCACGGCCACGGCTGCGAACCCGACCAGCAGCACGCTTTGCACCAGGCTGGTGTGCTCTCGCGTGAGCAGAACGGAGATCATCAGGATCGGGCCAAGCTCGCCGAGCGTGCCGGCCGCCAGCACCAGGGTGCCGAATCGCGTGTCGAGATCGCCGGAATCGCGGAGGATCGGCACCAGCGTTCCGAGCGCCGTCGTCGAGAGCACGATGCCGATCAGCAGGCCCGAAACGATGAAGCCGACGCTCTGGAGCGCTGTGCCGATCCCGAGCGCCAGGCCGATCGACACGAGCCAGCCTACCGTCGCAAGCTTCAGCGGCTGGCCGCGCACCCGCCCGAAGTCCAGCTCCAGGCCGGCGATGAAGAACAGGAATGCCATGCCGAGCGTTCCGAACAGGCCGAGCAGCGGATTGGGCGTGACGAACCCGAGCAGGTGTGGCCCGAGCGTGATCCCGAGCGCCGTCTCGACCACGACGGCCGGCAGACGCAGTCGCGGCGGAAGGTCAACGATGACCGGCGCGAGCACCGCCGCCGCGATCACCAGGACGAGAGACGCCAACTGCTCCTGACCGTTCATTGCATCGCCACCTCACAGCCGTGCCTTGCGGCTGCCAAAGACCGTGCACGCCGTCATCGGCGTCGGCGAGCGCAACTGCTCACCGGTCAGGACAACGAGATATGAGGTGCGGACGTGACGAACGTCGCCCCCAGACGGGCGTCTCAGGCAGGGTCGGGCGGCAGCGGGCGGCTCCAGCGGGGCGCTCGCTGGAGCAGGTGGTACGGCCGGCGCCGGTTCTGGAGGGCGTCCAGCAGGCAGATGTAGCGCCCCGTCAGTAGGTTGCACCAGTCGCGGCCGTTCAGGCCCAGGATCGTGCGTGACGAGTTGATCCGCAGGCCGGTCGCCTTCTGGAACGCGCCCCAGGCCTTCTTGCGCGCCTTCCAGAGCAGATCGGGCGGGGCGTACTGGCCCCACTTCTCGGCGTAGAGGTTGACGTAGCCAAGCTGGCGGGCGCGCTGCTCCCCGCTGGCCGCCGAGCCGTCTGCCCAGGCCCGGTAGTGGTGGATGCCGACGGCCTTCGTGTAGGCCACGTCCCAGCCATCGAACAGGATCTTCGCCGTCAGGTCAGGGTCGATGCCGTAGTCGCGGAAGCGCTCGCTGAAGCCGCCGACCTGCTGGAGCGCGTGCGTCCGCAGCATCCCCTGGTTGACGTTCAGGATGCCGATGGACGACACCGCCCCCAGGTACGGCGCTTCGGTGAACGGCCCTTCGACATCCTTCACCTTTACGCCGACCATCCCGACCTTCGGCATGTGGTCGAGGATGTCTACCGCACGGTCCAGCCCGTGATTCACGATCTTGTTGTCGTCTGAGATCCAGACGACGTACGGTGTGGTGAGCGCCATGAAGACGTCGTTGTACGCGCGCGCCTGGCCGAGCTTCCTGCCGACCAGGATCGGCACCAGCCGATCCGAGGCGATGGACTGCAGGTACTCGACGGTGCCATCCGTGGAACCGGCATCGGACACGTAGACGATGGTCGGCGTCCGTGTCTGGGCAACGATACTGTCGATGCAGATCTTGAGACTGTCGAGGCGGTTGTAGGTGCCAAGCACGACGGCGAGTTTGACAGAAGGATCGACAGGCGACAGCGTCAACGGCGCAGCATTCATGCTTCGATGGCTTCCTGATAGAGGGCTTGCTGCTCCGCCGTCAGTGGCGCGCCGCCCACCGCCCGGTAGCAGGCGATGAACGTCTGGGCCGCTTTCGGCCAGGAGAATCGGGCGAGGGCGGCCGGCGCGGCCCGTCTGGCGGCCTTGAGCGAGTCTGGATCGCGTTCGGCCCGCAGCAGGGCATCGACGATCGAATCCACGTCGCTGCCGTCGAAGTAGAGCGCAGCGTCGCCGGCCACCTCCGGCAGGCAGGTCGCCCGCGACGACACCACCGGCAACTCGTACTCCAGGGCTTCGATCACTGGCAGCCCCAGCCCCTCGAACAGCGATGGGAACACCAGCAGCGACGCGGACTTGAAGATGGCCGCCAACGTGTCGGCCGGCACCGACTCCAGCAGGAAGACCTGACGTTGCAGGTTGAACCGCTCGACGCCGGCCAGCAGCTCCGGCCAGTACGGTTCGTACTGGCGGCCGGTGCAGACCAGCGGCAGCGTCAGGCCGTGGCGGTCGCGCAGGATCGCCAGGGCCTCGAACAGCCGCAGATGGTTCTTGTGCGGGAAGCTCATCGCCGGGTAGAACGCGAACTTGCTCGGCAGCCCGTACTGCTTGCGGACCTTCTCGACATCGCGCGGGCCGGGCATGGTCGGCGTCACCCAGGGGCCGCGTGGGATCACGGCGATCCGCTCGGCCGGGATCTTGTACTGCTCGATGATGTCGCGCTTCGTCCAGCGTGTCGCCGTGACGACCAGCGTCGCCTGCTCGCACCCCTCACGGTACAGCTGGTCGCGCCACTCCCACTCGCCCGGCTTGAAGAACTCTGGATAGTGACGGTGCTGCAAGTCCCACGGCTCGTACAGGAACGGCAGCGTGGTGCCGAAGCGGACGCCGTAGGCGAAATGCACCACCGAGACCCCGCGGGAGTGCAGGAAGGCGTCCGACTGGCGGGCGTTCGGGTTGCGGGCCATCGCGCGGCGGGCCTGCCACCAGCTCCAGTGCAGGGCGTCCACACCCGGCCCGAGCGCGCCGGCCCGCGCCTGCCACCGCGACCAGCGCCGCGTCATGCTGCGGTATGGCGCGTACGCCTTCTGCGGGAAGGGCCAGGGGACGACCTGGAGCTTGCCGGCCGCCAGCTTCTCCATCGACGGCGCGTACTTGACCGTCGAGAGCAGCAGATAGCGCTCCTCCAGCGGCAGCTCGCTGAGGTAGGTGATCAGCCCCTGGAGCGCTGACTCGACGCCGCCGGCGTTGGCCGGGTTCACCTGGGCGTTGATCGCCACCGTCAGCGGACTCTGGCCCGTCGGGGGACTCTGGCCCGTGCTGCCGCCCGGTGGGGTGCTCACGATTTGACCAGCTCCAGGCAGCACACCGCGCGCGCGGCGGCGGCGCCGTCCGGGGCCGGCTCCTTGCTGGCGTGGACGTTGAAGTAGTGAGCGTCGGCGCAGGCCTCGGCAGTCGTGACCTGCCAGCCGGCCGGCCCATGCGCGAAGTACGCCTCGCTGACCAGCGCGCCGCCGAACCGCCCGACGATCCGCCCGATCCCGTCACGGTCGAACTGCTGCAGCCAGCCGTGGTCTTCGGCTTTGCCGAAGGGCACCGTCAGCAGCAGCGTGCCGCCCGGCTTCAGGACGCGGCGCAACTCGTCCAGGGCCGGCTGGTAGCCGGACAGGTTGTGCTCGGCGAAGCGGGCATCCTCGGAGTAGAGCTGCGTGTTGTCCAGGCCGATGTGCTCCAGCGTGCTGATGCATACCACGGTATCAAACACGGCGTCGCGCAGCATCAGATTGCGGAGGTCGTCGAACAGGTACGAGACGTTGGCGGCGTGGGCCATGTGGGCGGGGGGCGCGAGTGTCACCACCACCAGCTTCTTGGCCGCCACGGACGCCAGCTCCAGTGTAAACGGATAGCTGAGCGTCGAGCCGGCGTCGAGCAGCGTGCCCGGGCCGTCAGGCAGCCGCGAGAGCACCCACGGATACTCAACCACGCGCTCGTCGAGCTTGCTGCCGTAGCCCTCGGGGAGCGGCTCGCCGCCGCGGAACCGACGCATCAGGTCAGGGTCGTTGAGGGCCTTGACGGTCACCTCACGCCGATACCGCCCGTAGCCCTCGCTCCAGGGCACGCGCCCGCCTGCGAGATACAGCTCGACGGGGGAGGGCGGGGGAGGGGTCGGGCGGACCTGCTCCTTGACCTCGTGCGCGAGGCGTCGCACGACGCGTCGCGCCCCACGCGCCAGCCGCCTACCGTCCATCGTCGTGGAGCCCGTAGGTCTCGGCCGGGTAGATGAACGGCGAGCCGCGCAGGATGCCGTCACAGATGATGTCCAGGCCCGGCTGCTTGCCGGGCAGCAGATCGTCCAGCGAGTCGATGGCGACGCGGAACGGCGGAACGGCTTTGGTGGGGACCATCGCCGGCACCGGCACCATCCGTCGGAAGAAGAAGTGAAAGGCGTACTGGCGGGCCCGTTCGATCTGCTCGGGCGGCATCCGGCCCGCGAGCGGCAGCGTGTCGAGGATGCCGAAATAGTCGTCTGGGGACGAGGCGTCCAGGGTGATGCCCTTGTTTCGGATCCAGGCCTCGCCCGCCACGATGGTCGGGATGCCGGACGAGGTCAGCTCGACGCCCGTCTTGGTGCCGTAGATGATGGCCGCGTTCACGGTCGCCACGGCGGCGTAGGTCGAGATCTGCGACTCGGGCGGGATGATGAAGACGTTCGGCGGCAGGTCTGGGAACGCCTTCTCGATCTCCGGCACCAGGGGCTGCCGCGAGCGGGCTGTCCCTCGGATCTCGGCGGGATGCACCCGAATCAGCAGCTGGAGATCGGGACGGCCCTTGAACCACTCGATGGTGCGGAGCACCCAGTCCAGCATGCTCGGGAAGGCGTTGGCCGGGTAGTGCAGCTGGGCGTCCCACATCACGTTGGTGAGCAGCCCAACGATCGGCTTCTTGAGATCCAGGCCGACCTCGCGGGCATACGCCGCGAAATCCTCGTCTGGCTCGTCGTGGAACCAGATCCAGTCCCGCGAGCCCGACCACCGACTCTTCAGGTACGCCTGAATCTGGGCTTCGAGCGCCGGCGTCCACGCCATCGTGTCCCAGGCTTCGGTTGGCTCGGCCATCAGCGTGTGGTGATAGGTGTCGCCGTGGCTGAAGATGAAGCAGGAGGTGCGGTAGGCCGGGTTCCAGTTGGCAACCCGCACGCCGAGCCGCCGGCAGACCTCCCCGAGGACGCCCTGCGGCACGTACAGCCCGTGGTTGAACGCGGCGATCTGGATGCCTTCCTGCTGGATCAACCGGGTTGAGGCGGCGGCCATCAGGATCGAGGCTTCCAGGTAGCGGCGCAGGACCGGCTCGCCCAGCGCCTCAGCTTCCAGGTCGCCCCGCGCGAAGTAGCGGAGCGCGCCAGCGTAGGCGTGCTCGCCGATGTTCAGGCCATTCCAGGCGAAGTCCCGGATCTCGCCGATGGGGGTCTCGTTCGCGATGCGACGGGCCTCGTGTTTCTCAGCCCGCGACGCCAGCGCCCCGACCCGGTGGTCGCTCAGGCCGAGCGGCGCGAAGTTGTAGCGGCCGGTGGCGAAACAGCCATCGCAGAGGCGGTCCGGCAACTGGTAGTCCACCAGCACGCGCGGGTCTGGCACGTCCGTGTACTCGGCCCGCTGGCAGCCGGGCAGGGCGCGGTCGCAGAGCAGGGTGTGCACGCGCGCGCCCCGCAGGGTCAGCGCCACAGACAGCATACTCTCGAACACCGAGCCGGCGCCGTACCCGCCGACCGTGCTGGCGACCAGCACCGGCGGGCCGCCGGCCGCGCGCCGCCGGGCAGCGTCCCACTGCTCGCGGTTGGCGGCCAGGATCTGTTGCCAGTCCGGGAAGCGCGGATCGTGCGCTGTCGGCACACCCTTGCGTCGGCGTCCCAGCGCCCGGGCGACAGCGGTCCGCGCTCGGCGGATGATCGGGTTCACGAGCGGCCTCGCGGCGGCCGATCCGCGCGACAGGCCGGTCCTGAATCGAGCGAGTTCACCAGCAAGGAGCGTCTACCTACGGCTTTCGGTCTGGAATCGCGCAGAGGATGATAGGACATGGCCGACGTACCGGCCGAACCGGCCACGATCGGGGAAGACGGTAGCAGGCCGCAACGATGGCTCCCAGGTCAGTCTGGCGTTCGGTGGTCGGGGCGGCGGTACAGGCAGTGCGCGAAGAGGGGCTGGCCGCTCTCGGCGTCGTCGATCTGATTCTTGAAGCCGGCCAGCCGCAGGCCGCACCCGGCGAGCAGGGTGTGGACTTCCTCGAAGAGCGGCTGGTTCTCGTAGACGGCGACGAAGGCCATCTCGATCAGCACGACGGATGCCGCCGAGAAGAGCGCGCGCCCGCCCCGGATCACCCGGTCCTCGACGCCCTGGACGTCGATCTTGACCAGGATGTCGCGTTCGAGCGAGTCTGCTGGCAGCACGTCGTCGAGGCGCGCCACCTGGACGGCGGTGGCCGTCGCGCGCTCGGTCTCGGGGAAGGCGCGGCGGGACACGGCGCTCACTTCGAGCAGCGAAGAGGCCGGCGCATACTCGTTGCTGTAGAACGTCGCCTCGCCAGCGCGATCGGAGAGCGCCAGTTGATGCAGCGTGACGTTTGGCATCTCCCGCTTCAGCGCGGCGAGCTTCGGCTGGCAGCCGGGCAGCGGCTCGAACGCGTGCACGGCGGCCGGGCGAAAGAACTCGTTCAGGTAGCGGGCGTAGACGCCGTCGTTCGCGCCGATGTCTACGACGGTCCGGATGGTCGAGGTGGCGCGCACCCACGTCCAGATGTCCCACTGTGCCACGCCAGCCGTTGGCGGCGGGGCCGGCACCAGCGAATAGCCGTACCGACGCGCGCGCCGCTGCAGCAGCTTCAACAGCCAGCGGCGGCGCGCTGGCGACACCAGCCGACCGACCGGCAGCCGGCCCAGTCGATCCAGCAAGGCGTCAGCGGTCATGAACGCCCAGCTCCTCGGCCGGGTAGATGAACGGCGAGCCGTTCAGGATGCCGTCGCAGATGATGTCCAGCCCGGCGTGCCGCCCAGGCAGCAGGTCGCCGAGCGATTCGAGCGCCACGCGGTAGGGCGGCCACGCGCCGGTCACCTCCATGAACTCCAGCGGGACCATCCGCCGGAAGAAGAAATGGTAGGCGTACTTGCGGGCGCGGGCGACCTGTTCGGCCGGCATCCGCGCGGCCAGTGGCAGGCCGTCGAGGATCTCGAAGTAGCCGGCCGCCGAGCTGGCGTCGAGGGTCAGCCCCTTGTTCCGAATCCAGGCCTCGCCGGCCACGATCACGGGAATACCCATCGAGGTCAGCTCGACGCCGGTCTTGGTGCCGAAGATGATGACGGCGTTCGCCTGGGCCATCGCGGCGTAGGTCGAGACCTGTGACTCTGGCGGGATGATGAAGACGTTGGGCGGGAGCGTCGGGAATGCCCGCGCGATCTCGTCCACCAGCGGCTGGCGCGAGCGTGCCGTGCCCCGCAGCTCGGCGGGGTGGACCCGCAGCAGCAGCTGGAGGTCTGGCCGCCGCTCGAAGTACCGGATCGTCTCGATCACCCAGGCGAGCATAGTCGGGAAGGCGTTGGCACGGTAGTGCAGTTGCGCGTCCCAGATGACGTTGGAGAGCATCCCGACGATCGGCTTCCCGAGGTCCAGCCCGATCTCGGCGGCGTACTTCGCAAAGTCCTCGTCTGGACGGTCGTGGAACCAGATCCAGTCACGCGAGCCGGACCAGCGGCTCTTGAGGTAGTTCAGGATCTGCTCTTCCATCTGGGCGGTCCAGGGCATCGTGTCCCACGACTCCGTCGGCTCGTCCAACAGGGTGTGGTGGTAGGTGTCGTGTAGGCTGAAGATGAAGCAGTTGCTGCGGTAGGCCGGGTTCCAGGTCGAGACGCGCACGCCAAGCTGCCGCGCGACGGCGCTGCTGACGCCCTGGGGCACGTAGATGCCGTGGTGCATACAGGCGGCCTCGAATCGGCGGGTGGCGAGCAGCGAGCGGGTCACGCTGGCGGCCTGCAACGAGGCCTCGAAGTAGCGGCGCAGCACGCTCTCGCCGTACGGCTCGTCGTCCAGGTCGCCCCGCGCGAAGTAGCGGAGCGCCCCGGCGTAGGCCTGCTCCCCGATGGGCAGCCCGTCCACGATGGCGCCAGGGATCGCCTCGTAGGGCGTCGAGTCGGCCAGTGCGCGGCAGGCCCGCTGCTCGTCCGGCGAGAGCAGCTCCGAGAATCGGTGGTGCGGCAGCCCGAGCGGCCCGTAAACGTGCTCGCCGATGGGGTAGCAACTGCCGCACAGCTTCTCTGGCAGCTCGTAGCGAGAGAAGACGCCGGGATCGAGGACGTTGTCCGCCTGCGCTCGCAGGCACGCCGGCATGACCTTGTCGCAGACGAGCGTGTGGACGCGTGCGCCGCGCAGCGTCAGCGCCACGGCCAGGACGCTCTCGACGACCGTGGCCGGCGAGTGCCCGCCGACGTTCGTGGCGAGCAGCACGCCCGGGCCGGCCTGAGCCTGAGCTTTCGCGCGCTCCCAGAGGGCGCGGTCGGTGTCGAGCAGGGCGTTCCAGTCTGGCAGGATGTGGCCGGACGGGAGCGGATCGGGCTGCGGGGCGCTTGGGCGTGACAGCAGCCGCTTGAGCAGTCGCGCGGCGCTAGGCATTGACCAGCCGGGTCAGGTGGCCGAGCGCGCGCTTGCCGGTCGAGCCGGCCCGGCGCACCAGGCGCTTTGGCAGGGGCGGCGCGTCGCTCGGGAAGCGGCTGGCCGTGCGGTGCGGGTCGTCAAACGCGGCCGTCAACTGGTCACGCAGCTCAGGGCCTTCTGGATCCCAGAAAATGCCCTCCCAGCGCTGACGATACGCTTCGCGGTCCCGCGCCAGCAGCTCGCGGTTGCTCTTGCGAACGGCCCGGTTCGCGCCCTCGAAGTGCTCCACGTACGCGCCGGGGCAGTCCACCACCTCGAAGCCGGCCTCCCACATCTTGAGGCACAGGTCGCCGTCTGCCTTGTAGAAGCCGTAGCGGTCCTCGTCCACGAAGCCGACCGCCTCCAGTGCCACGCGTGTGTAGAGGCCGTGGTTGACCATCAGCTTGCCGCCGAGCGTGCGCTGCACGTAGTAGTCGCGCTCGTTGGGCCAGTTCCGGAAGTAGAACGCGCCACCGCCGATCTTCCGTCCGGCCGCCTTAAGTTGCTGGAGATGCTCGACTCCGCGTTCCATCGCTCCGGGGACCAGCAGGCAGTCGTCGCTGATCATCAGGATGTAGTGGCCCTGGGCGCTCTTGAACCCGAGGTTCATGAAGTAGCCCCAGCTTCGGCGGCGGATCGGCTGGCCGCGAAACTCGCCGCGATTGTGCTGGACGATGGTGACCACGTCCTTCTGCTTCACCAGCCAGCCGACCGAGCCGTCGGTCGAGCCGCCGTCCACGACGATGGTCTCGTAGCTCAGGTTGGCCCCGTTCTCGCGCACGGTCTCGATGGCCTGCTGCAAGAACGGTCGGCGGTTGTAGCTGCCAATCACGACCGACACCAGCGGTCGGATGGGGCCAGATGGTGGGGAAGCGGTCATCGAGCGGCGCTCACGTTCGGCTGCATGGATCTCTGCGTCAGTGTACCAGCCGGCGGTAGCCGTCGAGGGTGGCCGCCGTCATCGCGTCCCACGAGAACAGCCGCGCCCGGCCCCTGCCGCCGGCGATGAGCCGTCGGCGCAGCGCCGTGTCCTCTGCGATCTGTTGGAGGCGCTCGGCCAACTCGTCGGCGCGGTCCGGATCGAAGAACAGCGCGGCGTCTCCGACAACCTCCGGCATCGAGGAGGTCGGCGCGCAGACGACCGGGCAGCCGACCTCCATCGCTTCGAGCGGCGGGATGCCAAACCCCTCGAAGTGGCTCGTCCAGGCCAGCGCGACGGCCCGCTCGTAGAGGGCCTTGAGGATGCGGTCGTCGCCGCTCACCTGCGTGAAGCACTCCGTCAGGGCGTGGTCGCGCAGGAACTGCTGCTCCGGCTCCAGGAACGGTCCGCCGCCCAGGCAGACGACGCGAAGCTCACGCCGCAGCCACGCAGACTGACGGAACGTCTCCAGCAGCAGCGGGAAGTTCTTGTACTTCGAGCGCGGACCCACGTAGAGCAGGTAGGGCCGTTCGACCAACCCCTGAGGGAGCGATGCGGCCGGCACGCTGGCGAGGTCGCTGGCCGGGTAGGTGAGGACCGTCCGCGCGGGATCGACGCCCAGCAACTCGACGACGTCCCGGCGGGTGTGCTCCGAGATCACGAACACCAGGTCTGCCCGCTCGACCAGCCGGCGCTTCCCCGCGATCTGCGCCCGGACGCGCGGCTGATCGGCCATGAACCGCTCAAGGATCATGTCGTAGACGGTCACGGCGACGTGCCCGGTCCTGGGGATGTCGAGCAGGCCAGCCTCGAAGTAGGACGGGTGGTAGATGTCCACGCCACCCCAGATCGTGCGGGCGAAGCAGCGGAAGGCGTGGCGGTTGATCCGTTCGCGCGGCCAACCGCCGATGACTGGCGGCCGCCGGTCGATGCTCCAGTAGCGGGCCAGGCGGGCCTGGAAGTCGGAGACGTCGTAGCCGTCCTGGTGATACCCACGATGCCAGTAGATCTCGCAGTCGTCGCGCGCCGAGAGCCGCCGTGCCAGCTCGACGAAGATGCGCGTGATGCCGCCGAACCGCTGAAGCGCGAACATCTGGTGGTCGTAGAGGATGCGGAGTGAGCGGCTCGGCATGACGTGCGCCCCGGCCTAGCGCTGACCGCCCACCACCGTCCGCGCAAGCTTCAGCGCTGCGCGAACGGCCAGTCCGACCGGTGTGGAGCCCAGACGACGCACCTCAGCCCGCAGCGCGGCGCGCTCGGCCCGTAGCCGCCCGATCTCAGTGCGCAGCTCGCTGACCTCGGCGGCGAGCGTGGTCGCCCGCCCCTCCGCGTCCGACTTGTCCCGCAGGGCGGCGGCGATGAACTCTGGATCGGGCCCCGCCACCAGCCGGAGCACGCGGGCGTCGGCGTCGACCGGCTCGACGTCGAGGAGCGGCGAGGCAGTCGACCGTCGCCTGGCGACCGCTGCCCGGAGCTGCCGCTCGCGTTCGCCGCCCGCGCGGACCAGGAGAAGGTTTGCGCTGGGGAGGCTGGCGGCCTCAGTCGGCGTGATGACTGCGCGCAGTCCAGCACCAGAGGACAGGTCGGGGATCAGCCCGACGAAACCAGCGGCAAAGATCGGCCGCAGCGCCGCCGTCAGCGCGCTTCGAGCCTCGTCCGTCAGGTTTTTCGCGCTCACTTCCAGCATGACCAGCGGGTCGGGTGACCGCTCGAGCAGGCCAGCCGCTCCGCGCAAGACCTTGGCCTCATGGCCTTCCACATCGATCTTCAGGGCATCGATTGCCGTGACGCCATGCTCGGCTGCTACTGAGTCCAGGCTGCGCGTCGGCACCTGTACGACCCCGCGCACCGCCGAGCGGCCCGTCGAGGTCATGCCGCTGAACGCCGCTTCCTCCGCAAGGTGGTACTCGGTTGCGCCGTTGTGGTCCGAGACGGCTGCCGCGTGGTGCGTCAGCCAGCCGTCCAGCCCGTTCGCACAGGCATTTTCGCGGAGGAGGGCGGCGGCGGCGGGATCTGGCTCGAAGGCGTGGACCGCGCCTGCCGCGCCAACGGCGTGCGCGCAGTGAACGGCGTAGTACCCAAAGTTCGCCCCGACGTCGAACATCGTCTGGCCGGCCGCCAGCAGCTCCACGAACAGGCCAGCCTCAAAGCGTTCATCGTAGTAGCCGTAGAACACGTCGCACCCGAGCCGGTCGCCCAGGTCGACCTGGAAGGTCAGGCCGTTCGCCAGGCGAATCGTGCGAGCGTCGTAGACGCCGCGCGGGTGAAGGCGCTCGCGCAGGGCACGTAGGAAGCCGACGTAGTGGGCCTCGAAGTCTGGCCGTAGACGCGCTTCGACGCGCAGCTCGTGGAGCACCCGCAACTGCGCCTCCGACCGAGCGAGCATGGCAGCGCTGTCGCTGGTGGCTGCTGGCGGACGGGCGGTCATGGGGTCACCGGCTCGGCGGCAGGGGCCGACGCGGCGGTATCCTCGATGGGAACGCTCCGGTGGGTGTCCCAGGCCAGGCGTGGGCGCACCGCCCCCGGAAACTCACGGGCGTAGAGGCCACGCGCCGTGCCCTCCGCCCCGAACCGCTCGAAGACGTTCAGGGAGACGGCCCGTTCTACGGCGCAATGGGTCTGGAACGGGTCTGGCGTCTGCAGCACCACGGTAACGTAGATGATGCCGACATTCAGCAGGTGGGCTGGGACCCAGGCCGTCGCGACGTGGCGTCCGACTGGCGGCGGGCGCTCCAGCCACTCGGCGTCCGTGTAGGCCACGACGAACAGGATCTGGTCGGTCTGCCCCTTGAAGTGCAGGGCAGGCTGGATGTTGTTGCCCTCGCGCAGGATGTCGAAGGTGACTTCAATGCCGAACGGCTCATCCACGGGCACGCTGGACCGCTCGTCGCCGTCCGTCCCGATGATCCGCGCCCCGACGAGCCGCACGTCGTCGTCGCCAGGGCGGCTGTCAGTCGCCGCAGGCGCGCGTCCGAGGCCCGACAACGGCAATCCCAATCCGGACGACCAGTCGCGGCTGGACCGGATGCCGGCCAGCTCTTCCAGGTAGACCTCGACCACCTGCTCGGACCGGCCGTCCATCCGCAGCTTGCCGCCGTCGATCCACAGGCAGCGGTCGCAGAAGCGGGTAATCGCGTCCAGGCTGTGCGACACGAACACCAGCGTGCGGCCCTCGTTGACCAGCCCCTCCACCCGCTCCAGGCACTTCTGCTGGAACGAGAGGTCGCCGACGGCCAGCACCTCGTCCAGCAACAGGATATCAGGGTCCAGGTGGGCGGCCACCGCGAACGCCAGCCGCATCTGCATGCCGCTCGAATAGCGCTTGACGGGCGTGTCCAGGAAGGGCCGCACCCCGGCGAAGTCCACGATCTCGTCGAAGCGGGCATCGATCTCGGCGCGCGTGAGGCCGTGAATCGAAGCGTTGAGGTAGACATTCTCGCGGCCGGTCAGGTTCTCGTTGAAGCCGGTCCCGACCTCCAACAAGGATGTCAGGCGGCCACGAATCTCGGCCTCGCCGGAGGTCGGGAAGACGACGCGCGAGAGCACTTTGAGCAGCGTGGATTTGCCCGCGCCGTTTCGCCCCACGATGCCGACGCGCTCGCCCCGTGCGATGTCAAACGTGATGTCGTCGAGCGCCCAGAACGTGTCAGGCTCCCGCGCCTTCTTCGGCGCGGCCCGGCCGAGCAGCGCCTTGACCGCGCCGCGCAGGCCGCCGTGGACGGACCAGCCGCCCGCCTGTCCACGGGTGTACTGCTTCGAGATCCCCCGTGCCGAGATCGCCAGCGACCGCGTCTGCGGCGCCATCAGAGCCGGTCCGCCAGCGAGGCTTCGGAGCGTCGGAACGCCCAGATGCCGACCGCCAGGATCGCCAGTGTGCAGAGCCAGGAGTAGCCCCACTCCCAGGCCGGCAGTGGGAAGCCGTCGAAGAGGGCGGCCCGGAACGACAGCAGCACGCCGACCATCGGATTCAGGTGGTAGAGCGTCGAGAACGGCTCGGGGATCATGCTCGGCGCGTAGATGACCGGGGACATCCACAGGCCCACGCTCAGGATGAAGGCCAGCGCCCGTTCCCAGTCCCGATTCTCAATCGACATCGACGAGATGATGGTGCCGACGCCAAGCGACAGGGCCATCGCCTGCACCAGCACCAGCGGCAGCAGGATCAGCTGCCAGCCGGGATGAACCCCGAACCAGACCATCATGCCGATGAGCGGCACGGCGGCAATCCCGATGGAGATCAACGCCGCGACGACTGGCACCAGCGGCGTCAGCAGGCGCGGATAGTAGACCTTCGTCAGCAGGGCCGAGTCCACCCGGATCGCGCCCGCCGACGACGTCGCGGCGTCCAGAAAGTAGGTCCAGAGCACCAGCCCACTGAAGACGTAGAGCGCATACGGCAGGTCAACCCGGGTGTTGGCGCCCGAGAAGCCTCGGAACAGTACGAACACCAGGGTGAACAGGACCGGCCGCGCGACAGCCCAGATCGAGCCGAGCCGGGTGGCGTCGAACTCGATGCGGACGTTGCGCCAGACGAGCGCTGCGAACAGGTGTCGATACTGCCACAGCTCGGCCAGATCGACGCCGAAACCTGGGGCCGGCGGTCGAATGCGGGTCACGACCTCGTGCTCAGGGCCGACCGGATGGCGGTCGGCAAGCCGTGATGCGGCCAGAGGAGCGGCCTCGGCCGGCGTGGGGGCAGCGGTTGGCATCGAGGTGCGGTCTCCTCCGGCGGTGCGACGGACGGCGGATCCTCGGCCCGAAGCGTCGGATTCTACCCGACAGACCGAAAGGCAGGCGACGCCGACCCGTATCATTATGGTCCGGAGCGGGGCAGGGCAGCGCTGCCGCCAGCCGGCGTGCAGACGATGGACGTGGTGGGGATGGTGGCTGAGATCTGATGCGGAAGTTTGATTTTTACGGAGCCGCGGCTGACGAGCGGGGCGTTGTGCGCTGGTACAACTTCGCAGGGAAGCTCTGGCTGCGCGGCGTCGCGCGGATTCTTGAGTACACCACGAAGCTCAATCGCCAGAGCCTGAACCTGTCGCGGATCACGCCGCAACTGGTGGTCGGCGGCTCGATCCCGGTGCGCTCGTACGGGCGGCTCAAGGCGATGGGCGTGACGGCGGTCATCGACCTGCGCGAGGAAGCCAAAGACGACGAGGCGGCGCTGGCGAAACACGGTATCGAGCTGCTTCACCTCCCGGCAACGGACCGCTACGCCGCCAGTCAGGATCAGCTGCGGACGGGCGCTGAGTGGGCGCTGGAGCGCATCCAGCGCGGCGGACAGGTCTACGCCCACTGCAAGCACGGCGTTGGGCGCGGGCCACTGATGGGACTGGCAATCATGGTGGCGCAGGGGGAGACGGCCAGCGCCGCCCTCCGCAAGCTGCGCTCGATGCGCTGGCAGGCCGCCCCGAACGACCGTCAGCTTGCAGCACTGCTGGAGTTCGAGCGCGACTGGACGGGCCGCGACGCACACCTGCTGCCGACCGACGCAAACGGCGCACCAAAGGCGTCGGCAGGCTAGCCGCGCCGCGACGACCCTGGCGATTCGAGGGGAGCGCATGGTTCACGTGCCGCGGACCTATCCGTATGGTCCTGATCTGATCCCTGCCGCGCCAGACGCTGGCGAGGGTATGTGGCGCTGGCGGGGGCTCCTGCCGCTCGACGGCCACGGCGTCTACCCGCTGCAGATCGGCGGAACACCGCTCGTCGGGTCGGCGGGGCTGCGGGCGGCGCTCGGGCTGCCGCGCCTCTGGCTCAAGGACGAGACGCGCACGCCGACCGGCTCAAACAAAGACCGGGCGACGGCGTTGTGCGCGGTCGACGCCGTTCGGACCGGAGCGACCGCGATCGCCTGCGCGTCGAGCGGCAACGTGGCCTGTTCGCTGGCGGCCGGCGCGGCGGCGATGGGCTTGCAGGCGTACATCTTCGTCTCGGCGCGGACGGTCTCGCCGGCCAAGGTCCAGTTTATGCGCTCGTTCGGGGCGACGGTCCTGCTGGTCGACGCGCCCTACGAGACGGCCTACCGCCTCTGTGACGCTGCCTGCGAGCGATTCGGCTGGTACAACCGGAACACGGCCACCAGCCCGCTGCCGATGCAGGCGAAGAAGACCGTCGCGTTCGAGGTCTGGGAGCAGCTTGGCCGGGCGATGCCCGACGTGGTCTACCTGCCCGTCGGCGACGGCGTCACGCTGGCGGCGTTCGTCCGCGGCTGCGAGGAGCTGATTCGTTGCGGAGTCGCCGACCGACTGCCGCGCGTGGTCGGGGTGCAGGTCAGCGGGGCGTCGCCGCTCGTGCGCGCGGTGGCGGCCGGCCGTACCCGGTGGGAGCCGATGGCCACACAGACGTTCGCGGACGGCATCGACGTCGGCGATCCGTACTTCGGGCAGGAAGCGCTCGAAGCCGTGCAGCGGACGGGCGGCTCGTGGCTGTCGGTCACCGACGACGACCTGCGGACGGCCATCGCGACGCTCGCCCGCGGCGCCGGCCTGCTGGCTGAGCCGGCCGGGGCGGCGGCGCTGGCCGGTGTGATCGTGGACCGCGACCGGCTGGCGGCGTCGGGCGAGTCGGTGGTGGCCCTGGTGAGCGGCACCGGCCTCAAGGATCAGCGCTGGCTGCCGGCGGACGGCGGGCGCGCCGTGCCGATCCCGCCGACGCTGGACGCCGTCAACTCGGCCCTCATGGCTCGCTAGATCGGCCATCGCCATCACAGAGCCTACCGGCCTCGGCTCGTTCTTGGCGACGCCGCACGCGATTGGTTTGTCATCCCGACCGACGCGAGGAACGAGCGAAGTGGGATCTCACCCGCTGATGCAACAAGTGACCGTTATTGGGTGAGATCCTTCGCTGCGCTCAGGACGATATGGTATGTTGCATTTTTTACTCCAGATTGTCCTATCGTGCAGCATCATGTGACGTATCCGAGAATCATGGAGACTTGTCTGCCCCCAGTGGGCATTCCCCAGCACGTTGCACAGCACAGCACAGCACTACAGCGGGTTTCCTTGCCGTTGATCCTGTCAGCCCCTCCTGGTTAGGGCGACGACTGTCGGGATCGAGGCCCGAGAGAACCGCTGTAGGCGTGGGGCAGACGCATGCGTGCCTATTCGGATGACGTGGGACGCTGGACTTCGAGGAGCGCCGCCAGGCTGTCGCCCTTGGCCAGCCAGGTCGTCGTCTCGTCCTCGTTGACCTGGGCGATGGCCAGGTAGGCCGGGTACTTGTGCGGGTCGATGGCGACCATCTCGCGCGCCGCTTCGAGCGCCATCTCCAGCGCGTCGAAGTCGTCGATCATCAGGTGGACTTCGGTGTCCCAGACCTCGAAGAAGACCATCCGCTCGTGCTCGTCCACGATCAGATGATCCCCTCGCGCCGCAGCGACTCGATCTCGTCAGGCGACAGGCCGAGCGATCCGTACACCTCCCCGTTGTGCTCCCCGAGCAGCGGGGCCGGGCGCGGCACCCGCGCCGGCGTCAACGAGAGGCGCGGGACCGGGGCCGGCATCAGCACCGGCCCGATCTCGGGATCGTCAATCGTGGTGAGCGTGCCGCGTGCCTGGACGTGCGGCTCGGCCACGATGTCCGCGATGCTGGAGATCGGGGCGTTCGGCACCTCAGCGGCGTCCAGCAGGTCGCGCAGCTCTGCCAGGGTGTAGCGGCGCGTCCAGGCCGAGACCCGCTCGTCAAGCTCCGCACGGCGGGCCGCGCGCAGGCCCATCGTCGCAAGAGACGGGTCGTCGCCCCAGCCGTGCTCACCCATGACCCCGTTCAGGCGGCGGAACAGCCGGTCGTTGGTGCAGGCGATGGCGATCCACTTGTCGTCGCCGGTCGGGTAGTGGTTATGCGGCGCAGCGTGGGCGTCCGAGCCCTTGCGCTCACGGACCGTTCCGAGGGCGTCGTACTCCAAGGCCAGCACGTCGCACAGGCGGAAGATCGACTCATACAGCGAGACGTCGATCTGCTGACCCTGGCCCGTGCGCCGTCGGTGGTCGAGCGCGGCCAGGGCTGCCGTCGTGGAGAACAGACCCGCCGCGTAGTCCGCGAGCGTGGCCGATCCAGGGTTGACTGGCGGCCGGTCCGGATGCCCTGCCAGGTAGGTGAGGCCGCCGAACGCCTGCGCGATCCGTCCGAAGCCCGGACGGCTGGCATACGGCCCCGTCTGGCCGTAGGCGGAGACCCGCACCAGGATCACGCCCGGGTTGGCCGACTGCATCCGCTCGAAGCCCAGATTCCACCGTTCGAGGGTGCCCGGACGGAAGTTCTCGATCACGATGTCGCTCTGAGCGATCAGCTTGAGGGCCAGCTCCTGGCCGCGCGGCTCGCGCAGGTTCAACGTGATCGAGCGACGCCCGCGCGCTTCGAGCGCCCAGAACAGCCCGCGCCCCTTCGCCTTATGGCCCAGCTCGCGCAGCGAGTCGCCGCTGCCCGGCTGCTCGACCTTGATCACGTCCGCGCCGTACTCGGCCAGGAGGCCGCCGCAGAACGGACCGGCGATGAACGTCGACAGGTCGAGGACATGCAGCCCCTCGAGGGCGTGGGGGGCGTCAGCGGCGGACAACGGGGCGTCGGCTGGCATCGTCGGGCGGTCCTTTCGCCAGGGTGAACGGACAGAGCGGTACGGATTGTAGGCCGCGCGAGCGGCGGCTGGCCGGATCAGCGAGGCAGGCTCGCCCGGCAATCGGGGGACGGCTCCCGAGACCCTGGTACAATCCCGGTGCGAGACCACCGCCGCCGAGTGGTGCGTGGAGGAACTGAATGTCTACTGAGCAAGAGAGCACCGCGCAGGCTGCCGCGCTGCCGTCCGAGCACGAGATCATGCAGGCGTTGCGCGCCGTGTACGACCCCGAACTGGGCATCAGCATCGTCGATTTGGGGCTGGTGTACGGCGTCAACACGGTTGAGGACGAGAAGAAGGTGATCGTCGATATGACGCTCACCACCCCGGCCTGCCCGCTCGGCCCGATGATCCAGACCCAGGCGCACGCTGTCTTGACCACGACGTTCCCGGCCATCAAGGACGTGAACATGAATCTCGTCTGGACGCCGCGCTGGGATCCGCGCACGATGGCGAGTGAGGAAGCGAAGGTCGAGCTGGGCATCTGGTAGCCGACGCCCGGTGCCTGTCGGCTTCTCGCCTGCGCGGCAGACCGAACCCGTAGGGATGTCCAGGCCGGCCGGTTCTGGCCGGCCCTGGGCGGGCCTGCCTGAGGGACGGGTCGTCTGGCTGCTGCTCGCGGCCATCGTGCTGCTGGCGTTGGGCCTGCGAGTGGCGTTCTCGTTTCGCGCGCCGCCGTTTGTCACCAACGACAGTCTCAGCTATCTGCTGCCGGGCTTCGACCTCGTGCATGGCGGCACGTTCGCGCCGATCCTCAAGCGTCCGCCGCTCTACTCGCTGTTCATCGGCGGGGTGATCGCCGCGTTCGGCGAGGAGCTGCGGGTGCTGATGCTCGTGCAGCACCTGATGGGCGTCGGCACGGTGCTGCTGACGTTCGGCATCGGCCGGCTGCTGTTCGGCGCCAGTGCTGGCCTGCTGGCGGCATTGCTGACCGCCCTCAGCGGCCCGCTGATCGTCACCGAGCACTACCTGATGAGCGAGACCCTGTTCGGCCTCCTGCTGGCGGGGAGCCTGCTGACCTACCTGGGCGCTCTCCGCGTCGAACGCCTGACGACGAGGCTCTGGCTGCTGGCGCTCGCGGGCGTGCTGCTGTCGCTGGCCGCGCTGACGCGCCCCATCGCGCAGGTGGTTCTGGCGTTGCTGTTGGCGGCCTTGCCGCTGCTCCTGCCGCGCTGGCGGCCGGCCCTGCTCGGCGCTGGCCTGCTGGCCGCCGTGTTCGTGCTGGTGGCGCTGCCCTGGATGCTCCGCAACCAGGCCGTGCAGGGGACGTTCGCCATCGCCGGCGGCTCGGGCGAAGGATTGGCCGTCCGAACGATCCGCTACGAGCAGAAGTTCGACTTCAAAGCGCCGCCCGGCGGTGACCCTGATCGGCTGACCTCGCGGGCGCGCAGCATCTACCGTGACGAGGCTGAGGACGGCTCGGCGTTCGAGTTGGCGAAGCGCCTGCGCGTCGAGCTTGGCATCACCGAGATCGAGGCCGAGCGCTTCATGCGGACGTTCGCGCTGCAAGCGATCCTGAAGCAGCCGGGCTACTACCTGCTGGGCACGGCGGATATGTTCGTGCAGACCTTCGTGGGTCGGCCGGTCCGCCTGCGGCAGGACTGGCTCCCCTGGCGGAACATCGCCTGGGAGGAGCGCGTCCAGCATCTCCTGCCAGAGCCGACCCCCGTCGAGGCGCGCAGCTTCACCACCGCCGAGCGGCTGGCCACACTCTACGATCCGGCCCCCTTCGCGCCGGCCCTGGCCCTGCTGAGCCTGCTCGGCATCGTGCTGGCCGCCCGCCAGCGTCGATGGGATGCCGTGATGGTCGGCGTCCTGGTCTACGGGCTGCTGCTGGCCGGCGCGGCGCTGATCGGCATCGAATGGCGGTACCGCTTCCCGCTGGACCCGCTCATCAACGTGCTGGCGGCCGGCGGGCTGACGTCCCTGGTGGGAGCGCTCGCCACGCGTGTTCACCGACCCACGACCCCGACGTCGCCGGCCGTCGCCCAGGCGAGCGGATCGGGCACGTGAGGCTGGCGGCGTTGGCGGCTGGGTCTCGCCTGGACATCCTCGCGCTGGGACTGCTGCTGGCGCTGTGCATCGGCGCGCGGCTGGCCTTCTACGGGGTCGTACCCCCGATGTTGAACCCCGACAGCGCCGGCTACTACGTGCCGGCGAGGAACCTCGTCTACGGCGACGGCTTCGAACTCGGCCTGCGGCGCACGCCGACCTACCCGCTGTTCCTGGCCGGCGTGATCTCGTTCGTGGGCGAGGATCTTCAGAAGATCGTGACGGTCCAGCACGTCATCTTCGGGCCGCTGCTGGTGCTGTTGACCTACGCGCTGGGCCGTCTCACGACCGGCCGGCTGGCGAGCCTGCTCGCGGCGACGCTGGTGGCGATCTCCGGCCCGTTGCTGCTCTACGAGCACTACGTCATGACGGAGATCCCGTTCGGCATCTTGCTGCTGGCGCTGCTGTGCAGCTTGCTGCTCCTGGTGAAGCGCGCGAGCCTGCGCTGGGCGGCGGCGTCAGGGCTGCTGTTCGGCCTGCTGGTGCTCTGTCGGCCGTCCGGCCAGATCCTGGCGCCGCTGGCGCTCGGCATGCTGCTCCTGCTGCCCGGCGGCTGGCGCAGGCGGGCCGCCGCCGCTGGCCTGTTCGCCGCCCTGGCGCTCGTCGCGGTCGTGCCGTGGATGGCCTATAACAAGGCGACGCAGGGCCAGTTCGTCATCGCCGGGGGCGGGCGGTTCTTGCTGGCCCGCACCCTGAAGATGGACCCCGGCGGCTTCACCTTCGAGAGGCCGGCCGGCGTGGTCGAGGACGAGCGGACGACCGCCGCGCGCAACATCGTGCAGGAGGAGGCCGCCAAGCGCCGACCGGGCTCGGTGGCCCAGCGCTTCCGCGACGACCTCGGCCTGACCGACGCCGAAGCGTACCCGCTGATGCAGAGCTTCGCCATCGAGGCGATCCGCAACCGGCCGGTCTACTTCGCGACCAGCTCCGTTGAGGCGTTCGTCGAGATCATGGTGGGCGAGCCGATCAACATTCGACGCGAGGGGGTGCCTGTCGCCGATGCCGACTTCGAGCGGCGGGCGCGAGCGGCCCTGCGCGCCCCGATCTACAAGCTCGACGCGAACCGTGCCCAGGCGATCCTGTCGGTCTACGACCCGTCACGCTGGGGCGCGGCTGTCCCGCTGCTCTTTCTGGTCGGGGTGGTGGTCGCCGCCGCCGTGCCGGGGCAGCGCTGGCTGCTGCTGCCGGCGCTGGCCACGCTGGCGCTGATCGGCGGCTCGGCCACGCTGGTCGGCGGCGAGCTGCGCTACCGCTTTCCGCAGGATCCGCTGATCGCACTGGTGAGTGTGTCCGGCCTGGTGAGCCTCGGAACGCTCGCCCTGGCGCGGCTGCGCCCGGCGGCGCGCTCGTCCGAGCCGGCGACGAGACCGAGCGCCACCCATCGACCCGCCGCCGAGCCGGGCCACGCTCCGGCCGAACCGGCGCGCTAGAATCATCTCCTATGGCATCGTGGACGCGCCGCCGCGAAGATGTGGGTGGGGTCACCCTGATGATCCGCACGCTCGGCGCGGACGCCGCTCCGATCGTGCTGCTGCACGGGTTAGGCGTCTCAGGGGCGGTCTGGCAGGGTATCGGACGGCTGATCGGGGAGCTGGGGCGGCTGGTGGCACCCGACCTGCGCGGTCACGGCGAGAGCGACAAGCCCTCGGCCGGCTACCTCCCTCGTGACTACGTCGGCGACATCTCCGCGCTGCTGGCACACGAGCCGTCGCGCCCGCTGGCCGTCATCGGGCACTCACTGGGGGCGGTCGTCGCCGCGCAACTGGCCGCCGAGCGCCCGGAGCTGCTCGGCAAGCTGATCCTGGTGGATCCTCCATTCGACCCGACCCGCTCCCGCGAGCATATCGAGGTGGTCGAGCGGCTGCGTCACGGCCGCCCGGGGGCGCTGGAGGACGAGCTGCTGCGCCGCGAGCCGGGCATCGGCGATCTGTACGCGAAAGCCCTGGCCGACCTGTACCGGTCGGCCGCCGATGGTGCGTTTCAGGCAGCGCTGCGCGCCGAGGCAGGCTACCCGTCAGTTGTCGGGATGCTGCGGAACGTCCAGGCCGAGACCTTGCTGATCGCCGCCGATCCGGCCCTCGACGCAGCCATGAGCGCCGACGCCGCGCAGCGCGCCGTGGATGCGCTCCCGCACGGCACGCTGCTGACGATTCCGGGGGCGCGCCACGCGGTCCACGCCTCTCGGCCCCGCGAGTTCGCGAAGGCCGTAGCGGAGTTCGTGCGGGCGTGACGGAGTCCTGAACGCCCAGGCTGCGCGTTCGCCCCTGGTTGCCGCCCGCGGCCTCACTTTGCGATCCTCGTGCTGGTCAAGGGGGCGCACGTGAGCGACGAGAACGATCAGCAGGCTCTGCCGGCCGATGACGGCCACTCCGAGGCGTATCGTCGAGGGCTGGCTCGCCGGAACCGCATCGTGGGCGGGGCCGGCACCCGCCGCCGTCGGATGCTGCAAGCTGTCCACCCGGATCTCGAAAAGGTTCTGATCGAGTTCGCCTGGGGCACTATTCTCGACCGGCCGGGACTCAGCGAGCGGGACCGCGAGCTGATCACCTGCGGCGTGCTGCTGGCGCTCGGGCGGGATCGCGAGGCGACAACCCACCTCCACGCGGCGCTGAACGTCGGCATCAGCAAGGATGAGCTGGTCGAGCTGCTGATCCACTGCGGCGTCTACGCTGGCTTCCCCGTCACTATGACGGGCGCCGGCCTGCTGGCCGACGTTCTCGAAGCGCGCGGCGAGCTGAAGCTGCCGGACGAGCCTGCCGAGTAGCGGCCGGCGACGCCCACACCGCACCATCGCGTCGGGGCGGCCGGCTGGCTGTGTCCCCGGCGCACAGGAGTTGTTGCATGAAGTTGTTCGATCTGTCGGGCCGCGTGGCCATCGTCACCGGCGGCAACGGCGGCATTGGCCTCGGCATCGCGCAGGGGCTGGTCGAGTGTGGCGCGTCGGTTGTCGTCTCCGGGCGCAACGCCGAGAAGTCGGCAGCGGCCGCCGAGCAGTTGAACCGGACGCGGGCCGGCGCCGCCATCGCCATCGAGTGCGATGTGACGGTCCCCGAGCAGGTGACGGCGCTGGTGAGCCGGACGGTGGATCAGCTGGGCGGCCTGCACATCATGGTGAACAACGCCGGCATCGGGATCCGGCGGCGGCCCGAGGAGTACACGCTCGACGAGTACCACCAGTTGATGAACACCAACATGACGTCGATCTTCCTCTGCTGCCAGGCGGCCTACTTCCCGATGCGCGACGCCGGGGGTGGCAAAATCATCAACATCGGGTCGATGGCCAGCTTCCTCGGGCACCCGTACGGCCCGATCTACGCCGCCTCCAAGGGAGCGGTGGTCCAGTGGAGCCGGTCCATCGCGGTGGCCTGGGCCGAGCAGAACATCCAGGTGAACTGTATCCTGCCCGGCTGGATCGACACCGAGCTGACGCAGAGCGCGCGCAAGTACCGCACTGACCTGGAGGCGCGCGTCAACATGCGGACTCCCGCCGGCCGCTGGGGCACACCGTATGACCTGGCGGGTCTGGCCTGCTTCCTGGCCGCTCCGGCCAGCGACTACGTCACCGGCACGGCCATTCCGGTCGACGGTGGCTACTCGATCTCGATGCCGTAGCGCGCACAGCTGTGCCGCGTCGGGGGCCGTGGATGCCAGCGAAGGCGTCGCCCCTGACGCGATTTTGCCTCGCTGGGTCGGCCGGATGACCGATTTCCCCGGTGCGGTCCAGGACGGCTGATCGCAGTTGACGTATAATGCGCCACGCTCCAGGTCGCCCAGCGGCCGGGTTCGACGGTTCCACAGCCGGGGAGGAGCGCGTGCCGCCAATGAGTTCGACCGGCGGAGACCTCGTCGATCAAGCTCGCGAGTGGATCGAGAAGGTCCGCGCGCGCCTGATGGGAGGCGCCAGGGGCCAGACTCGCCAGCCAGCGCGGCGTCCTGCTATTGGCCGTCGTCCTGGACTTCGCGCGCAGGCTGTGCCCGTGGGAGCGGCACGCCCGATGGGCGGTTCCCGGCCGGCGCGGGCTGGCCGTGGCCGCAACGACCGTGCCGCCATGAGCGCCTACACCTGGATTCTGGCTGGCGTCCTGCTGGTCGGCGTGGTGGTGCTGTTCTTCACGCTGCGCTGGGTGTTCGACTCGTCCGGGTCGTCCACGGCCAGCGGCACGCCAACGCCGGTCGCCGCCGGCACGACGGCCATCGCCAGCCCGAACCCGATCTCCAGTCCGCCGCCGTTCCTGGTTCCGTCGCCGTCCCCATCGCCCGCGTCGAGCGTGGCATCGCCGCCGCAGCAGCGGGTGCACGTCGTGGAGGGTGGCGATACGCTGAACCGGATCGCGCAGCGCTACGGCGTCACCATCGACGCGATCATGCAGGCGAACGGCTTCACGGATCGGAACCGAATTCTTCGGATCGGCGAGCGCCTGGTCATCCCGGACGCGGCGCCAGGCAGCCCGATCCCCCGGTAGATTCAGGCTCCCCCGTGGAGCCTGCCGGGACGGTCGGTCAGCTAGCGGCGCGGGCGTCTTCTGGGAGGCTCAGGACGATCAGGCCGTCGCGGCGCAGGTCCAGCGAGACCCAGCCGATGCTGACCAGCTCGTCGAGCGCGGTTCGGAGATCGCCGTAGCTGATCCCGAGCGCGTCCGCGATATCGTCCAGGGTTCCGCACAGGTCACGGCCGGCGACGGCGTCCAGGACGCGCCCTTCGGCAATGATCGGCCCGAGCGAAATCTGCACCGAGAAGTCGGGAGTAGATTCGGAGGGTGATGCGAGATTGTTGCTGCTCACATGAGGAAAAACGACCTCATGGAGGGCAGAGGGATGGGCCGGCGGGCCGGTCCGGCATCACTTCTGGACAGGTTCGCGGGGCGGCGGCGTGTGGCCGGTCAGTGCGGGGGCTCGTCGCCGCGCTGCTGGCGCTCCCGTTCGAGCCGGGCCTCCTGCTCGCGGATGCGGCGGGCGTCCTGCTCGATCAGGCCATCCACCGAGGCCATACAGCGCCAGGCGGCGTTGATCAGCGTCTCGGCCTCGCCGGCCGCCATCTCCCAGGACGGATCGCCCTCCTTCGCCAACTCCCAGCAGCGCCGCTGCACGATGCCGCCAAGCTCGGCGGCCAGCGCGGCCAACAGGTAGGTGCCCTGGCGATACTCGACCTGTTCCGACCGCTGGACGAGGTACTCCAGCAGCACATCGGCCTGCTCGCGGGCCTGGACTTCCAGCTCGTCTCGGTGGGTCACGGTACAAGGATACGCGAGGCAAGGGCGGCCCGCGCCAGAAGGCCGGTCCGCCCTCGCCGGCCGGGCCGCCCTCTCCCCTCAGGCCGAGCGGCGGCGCACCGTCTGCTGCGCGACCGCCGCTCGGCCTGACCGTCGAGGCTGAGCCTGTTGCGGCTCGGCTGTTGAGGCCACCAGTGACACGGGGCCGTTGTCCGGTTCGAGGTAGAGGCTCCCGCGACAGTAGCCGCACGTCGAGCGGCTGCCACGAGCGGTCAGGGGTGGAGTGTCCGGCAGTCGATGGAAGACGCCCGCGCGAACGAGTCCGGCGTTTCGGCCACACAGCATGCAGCGCACGTTGAAGTGATGAGCCATCGTCGTGTCCCTCTACGGAGGATGGCCCGGCGAGAGCGCCGCCTTGGAGACCGGCGACGGTGCAGCAGCGCTTCGCGCACGGACGTTGGCAGAAGAGGGGTGGCAACGTCCGTGCCAGTTTCTCGTAGCAACTGTCCGGCGCCGGACAAGTGGCTCGGCAGACGTGAATCGCAGGGTCGCTCGGTGCCCATCGTCAACCTGACAGCAGCGAGAAACGCCCTCCCGTCTGTCATCCCGACCGCGGCGAGGAACGAGCGGAGCGGAGGGATCTTCCCCAGGTGAGGGACGACTGACGAGGAAGATCCCTCGACTGCGTTCGCACGCTCACTCCGCTCGGGATGACGGGGGAAGCGTCGAGTGACCCGTCCCGGTCGTTCACGACTGACAGGCCACTATCGGGTCAGGCCGGGCGAGCTGGTCGCCCCGCGCTCCCAGTACATCGACCGCTCCACCACGACCGGGTGGTCTGCGATCACCCGGGTCGAGATGTCGGCGTCCGGCACGTACTTGTTGGCCTCGACGGACAGGCGGCTCGTCGGCTCCATGACGAAGCTCTGGGTGACGGGCGGCTGCCCGTCCGGCTGGGTGAACGTCAAGTCCACCTGCGTCTGCTCGGGGCTGGGGTTCAGGATGGCGATGATCTCACGGTAGGGGGCGCGAGTGCTCCCCTCCGGCAGAAACCACTCCGTCTCGGGGATCTGCACGGCGGCTGATGCATGCCCGCCCGCCCCGTTGGCGAGGTAGATCGACCGCTCGACGATGATCTGCTGGTCGGCGTCGATGCGCGCCCCGAACGTCGTGTTCGGCACCACGGTATCGGCGAACAGGCTCAAGCGCGTGCGTGGATCGAGCGCGTAGTAGGCGACCTCGGTCGTGCCGTCGTCCTTGATGAACGTGACGGAGACGTTGGCGACGTCGGTGGCGCTCGGGTTCTGGAGCAGGATCCAGGTGTCCACGCCCGGGCGGCTGTCGCCCTCGGCCAGGAACCAGGTCTTGCCGGGCGTCTTGACGCCGATGGTCCCGTGGCCGCCGCCGGACCCGAAGTACATCGACCGCTCGACCACGATGGGTAGATCGGCGCGGACTTCGGTGGCGAACCCGGCCGACTCGATGACATCGTTCGAGTCGAAGCTGACGCGAGATTGCGGCGGCAGCGGCTGGGTGGCCTCGATGGTCCCGCCGTTCTCCAGCATGAACGTCAGGTGGGCGACGGTCTCCTCGTCGTTCGGGTTCAGCAGGAGAATCCAGGTGTCAAACGGCGGCTGCGTCGAGCCTTCGGCGAGGTACCACGAGCGCGCGCCGGACCGCGTGCCGATGCCGCCGATGGCGTCGTGCCCGAAGTACACCGTGCGCTCGGCGAAGACAGGCGTGTTGGAGTCGACCCGCGTCGCCACCAGCGCGCCCGGCACGATCTCGTTGACGTGCAGGCTCTTGCGGGAGCTGGGCGGCACCACGACGGTCTGCCGTGCGACCGGTCCATCCTGGGTCATGAACGTCACGCGCGCCGAGGCCGGCGCGGGCATCGGGTTCTGAATGGTCAGCCAGGTCTCGAAGCCGGCCGTGGTGTTGCCCTCGGCGAAGAACCAGGAGATCGGCTCCTCCGGAAGCGGGCCAGGCTGTGGCAGCGGCTTGATCGACGGCAGGACGATACGTGGCGCCTGCGGCACGGCTGGCGTCCCTGGCAGCCGCTCGGGCGTGGCCGTCGGGCGGATGACCGGGCGCGTCGGCACGGGAATCGGGCGCAGCGAGTTGACCGCCTTCAGGGCGTTGATGCGTCCCGCGCCCAGGAAAGCATCTCGCGAGCGTGGGTTCACCTGATCCGCCGTGCCGATGATGATGTCTCGGATCTGCTGGGGCGAGAGCGTCGGCTGGATCGAGAGCAGCAGGGCTGCGAGGCCGGAGACGTGTGGGGCCGCCGCCGAGGTGCCGGTGTGCAGGATGTAGGGGCCGTTGCCGGCGTCGCGCCACGCTGGCCCAGGGATATCGACGCCGGGGGCCGCGATGGCCACATACGGCTGCCGCTGGGAGAATGGCGGCGCCTGGTCCTTCTCGTCGGTGGCTCCCACGGCCAGTACATTCGCGTACGCGGCCGGGTAGATGACCTCGTTGCCCTTGTCGCCGGTGTTGCCGGCCGCCGCGACGACCAGCACGCCACGGCGCTCAGCAAACTTGACGGCGTCGTCCAGCAGTTTCGACTGATACGGCGTCCCGGACGAGAGGTTGATGATCCGCGCCTTGTTCTCGACGGCGTAGATGATGCCCTTAGAGACGGCAGCGTCCGGTCCCAGGCCTTTCGCGTCCAGCACCTTGATCGGCATGATCTTGGAGCGCCACGTCATGCCGGCCGTCCCCTCGTCGTTGTCGCCGACGGCGGCGATGACGCCCGCCACATGCGTCCCGTGCGACGAGTCGTCCCAGGCGTCCGGGTCGTCGTTCACGAAGTCGTAGCCGTCGATGACGTTCGGCTCAAGGTCGGGGTGGGCCTCGTCCACGCCAGTGTCGAGCACCGCCACGATCACATCAGGGCTGCCGGTGGTGACATCCCAGACGGTCTCCATGCCGATCTTGCGGACGCCCCACTGAAACTCCTTGTAGATCGGGTCATCGGGGACCGTCAGCGTGCTGAGGACGGCGCTCCGCTGGGCGCTCACGATCCGTGGATCGTGCTGGAGCTGTGCGATGGCCGCCGCCTCCCGCCCGAGCGGCACGCCAAGGACGGCAGCCCGCAGCTCGGGGAGCGTGTCGAGGAGGCGAATGCTTCCGCCGATCGCGTCGTCCAGGACCGCCGGCAGCGATGCATCGGCCCCGACGATGACGACCACGTGCCCCGGAACGAGGCCCGCGTCGGCCTGCTCGGCGGTCTGACCGGCTGGCGCTTCCGCCGCTGGATCGCTGCTCGGAATGCAGCCAGCGATCAGCGCAAGGGTGAGCATGGCTGCGATCAGCCGCCTCCACCCGCCACCGACGCCACGGCTGCGAGCAGCGCTGGTGTTCATCCCGTGAGCGCCTGCACCACCCGCTCGGCCGCCCGCTCGTCAAGCGCACGGTCGCGCGATGCCTTGCCGCCCCCGCCGCGAATCGTTCCGCGCAGGCCCTTGAGGTTGGTGACGGGGTAGGTGCTGCCGTCGATCCGTAGTTTGGCGGCCGGGTTGGTGAACGCGATGACCGCGTCGACGGGCGGCTGGCTTGTCTCGGGGATGCCACCCTCAGCCAGCTTCTTGCGGACGCTGGCGATGGCCTTCGCGGCATCCTCGCCCGGATCGCCGAACGGCTGCCCGCCGAACAGGCCGCTGAGCCGCTTGAACCCCGACCCCGCGTCGCGACTCCAGGTGTTCGAGCGGCAGGAGATGCTGCCGTCGTGCGTCCGCGTCACGATCACCTGGATGCCGGCTGGCCCGACGAGCAGATAGTCGGGCAGCTTCGTGGAGGCGAAGGCGACGAAGTGGAACCGTCGGTCCAGGCTCTTGAGCGTCTTGACCAGGACGGCATCCTGCCGGTTGCGCGGCCCGAACCGCCGCAGGAAGACCTGCCCGACGTTGTAGAGGATCAGGCCGATGATGATGGCCCCGTAGGCCATGCCCATCTGTTCGAGCGACGGCTCGGGGTTCGACCAGGAGATGTAGAGCCCCACGGCGAACACGGCGAGTGCGCCGAGATGCGCCGCGCTGGCGAACCTGACACGGGTGGTGATCAGCTTCTGATTGACGACGACGTGCATCTGGCCCGTCCGTTCAGAACGTTGGAGCCGAGGTCGCCGAGCGTCCGAGGGGCGCGAGGTGGCCGTGCCGAGTCGTCGCGCGGGAGTCGGACGAACATGCTGCCCGGGGGCTCAAGTGGCGGCAATTATATACGTGCCCTGAGGGAAAACCCGGCGGTCGTGGCTGACATATGGCGAAACTGCGCTCGCCGGGCCGGCTGACGCGCTATCGCGGTGCGCGGTCGCCGGCCTCAAGCTCGCGCAGACCGGTGCGAACGTTCGTCAACGCCTGTTCCAGCCGCTCCTGAACCCGGGACAGCACGGTCTCGGCGTACTGCTCGGCCTCCTCGCGCACCTGCTGTGATTCGCGCTCAGCCTGCTCCTCGATCTGGTTGGCGCGGTTCTGCGCGCCGCGCACCACCGCGTGCTCGTCGATCATGCGGTTCGCGCGGTTCTCAGCGCCACGGATGATCCGCTCCGTCTCCTCGCGGGCCTGGGCCAGGAGGTGGTCGCGCTCGGCGATGATCCGCCGGGCCTCCTTGATCTCGTTCGGCATGGCGACGCGAAGCTGATCCAGGATGTCCAGGCACTCCTGCTCGTCTACCAGGGTGCGCGCCATCAGTGGCACGCGCGAGCCGGTCACCAGCGTCTCTTCGAGCCGGTCGAGCAGGTACATGAAGTCGACGGCTCCGGCTTCAGCGTCGGACATCGGCTCGCCGGTCATGAGTGCGCTCGCTCGTAGCGCTCGCGCAGCGCGGCTGCCACCGACGATGGGACCAGATCGTCGATCTCCGCGCCGCCGCTCGCCACTTCCTTGAGGCGGCTGGAGCTGAGGTACGCGAACCGCAGCGAGGTCATCAGGAACAGCGTCTCGATGTCCGACTCCAGGTGACGGTTCATAATCGTCATCTGGTACTCGTAGTCGAAGTCGCTGACGGCACGCAGGCCGCGCACGATGGCGCAAGCGCCCCGCTTGCGCGCGTACTTCACCGTCAGCCCGGAGTAGCCCTCGACGATGATCCGCCCGTGCGGGCTGCCGTCGCCGATGCTCTGCCGCGCCAACTTGATCCGCTCCTCCGGGCTGAACAGCAGCGACTTGGCTGGCCGGTCATAGACGGCAACGATCAACTCGTCGAACAGCAGCGCCGCCCGCCGCGCGATGTCGACGTGACCGTTGTGGACCGGGTCAAACGTGCCCGGGTAGATTGCGAGCCGCTTCGCAGGCGGCGTGCTCGGGGTACTCAGTGTGTCCTCCGTGAGTCAGGCTCAGGCTTCCAGGGTGTACAGGCTCACCGCTGCCGCGCCGTGCCGACGGGACCGCTGGAGCTGCAGGCACTGACCGTTGCTGCCTTCGCCAATTCGGTCTGGGGGCTCGGTCGTGCTGCCATGCTCCCAGATGAGCACCCCGTGTTCCGCGAGCAGACCCCCCGTCACCAGTTGACCAAGCAGAGATTCTACGCCTTCGGCGTCGTACGGCGGATCGAGCAGTATTAAATCATAGGGTTCACGGAATGTCGATACGGCCCGCTCACTCGAAAGCGCATGGACGCGCGCACGGCCGGCGAGGCCGGTCTTCGCCAGGTTGGCCGCGATGGCTCGGCGGGCGTCTCCGCTCGAATCGACAAGGTCCGCGTGCGTCGCGCCACGGCTCAGCGCCTCGATGGCCAGCGCGCCGCTGCCGGCGTACAGCTCCAGCACGCGCGGCCACGCGACGGCCGCTGCGAAGCGGCCATCCCCGTCGTCGTCCGAGGCCGGCTCGACGCCGCGCCGCAAGGCCTCGGCCTCGAGCATCGAGAAGATCGCCCCCTTAGCCTTGTCGCCGGTGGGACGGGTGGGCGCGCGGTCCGGCGCGCTCAGCGGCCGGCCGCGCGCCATCCCGGCGATCACACGCATGGCGTCTCTCTGCGCAGCGGCTCGCCACTCATGCGGCCTCCAGGTGTGGCCGAACCTCGTGCGCCACAAACTCGATGGCGTCGAGCGTGGCCCACTGCTTGGCGATCAGCAGCGGCGGGCGTTGCGGCGCCACGATCACCGACGTGCCCAGCTCGACGCGCGTTGTCAGGCCGGCCACGAACGCCAGGACGGCGAACGGCTCCCAGAAGTTCTTCGTCGCCTCGGGGTTGGACGAGCCGGGCGGACCGTATGGATGCATCGACGTCATCGCCGTCGGAATGGCGACGTGGTCGGAGACCCAGACCGAGTCCAGGCCGAGCGTTTCGGCGGTGCGGGCGAGCGTGCCGATGGACTCGGCGCTCGCGGCGGGGCCATTGCTGCCGAGGTGAATCCCGATCTTCACGCGCACCCTCCCGACGACGACGCTCGGACCTACACACCAGCCAGACGCACCGGCCAGGAGAGGATACCCCGAAAACGGTCCGGCTTTACGGGCGGGCGACGGCGAACAGGACGGCCTGCGATGCGTCGATCAGCCCATCGGCGGTGAGCGTGACCTGTGGCGCGAGTTCGGCGAGGCAGGCGTCACGCAAGCGCGCCCGCCGGTCGGGCGGCATCGGCGCGAACATCTGGTTCGGGGCGGGGAACGAGATGCGCCACTCCCAGAACTCGGCCAGCGACGCGAAGTGGATCGGCGGGCGCTCGCGGACCACCTCAGCCGCGCCGAAGCCGCCGACCTCGCCGAGGGCCGCCGCCAGCCGCTCGGGCGTGTCGATGGGCAGATCGTTCGGCGGGGCGGCGCGGCTCGGACCGAGCCCCTGGGCCCCGTACCAGCGGTCGAACTCGCGCCACAAGGGGCTGAGCTCGTCGCCCCAGGCCGCCAGCACCAGCCGACCGCGTGGGCTGAGGATGCGCCGAAGCTCGGCCAGGGCGCGGCGCGGCGTCGGCAGGTGGTGGAGCGCCAAGGCCAGCGTGATCAGATCGATGGCGCCAGTGCCGAACGGCAGCCGCTCCAGATCGCCTTGCACCAGCCGGGTCGGCGGCGAGGCCAGGCGCGCCGCCCGCAGCATATTGGCCGAGAGGTCCATCGCCACGCGCCAGGGCGCGATGCAGCCGATGGTGCGTCGGTCGTCCGTCATGGCCGGCACCAGGCCGGTACCGGTGGCGAGATCCAGGTGGATATCGTCGTTGAGCGGCCGGGCGAGCGACACCACGCGCCGCGCGATGGGCACGAACGTCGGCGCGATCAGGCGCTCGTAGCGTGGCGCGGCGAGATCGTACGCGCCACGCATGTCCCGCTTCACCGACGCCGCCGGGTCTGCCTGGGGCTGCGCCGTCACCAGGCCTCCGGCGGCCGGGCCTGAAACTGCACCTCGCGCTCGACCCAGGCCGCCGCCCGAAAGAGGGTCGGCTCCTCCAGCCGCCGGCTGACCAGTTGCACGGCGAACGGCAGGCCATCGGCGCTGATGCCGCTCGGCAGGCTGATCGACGGCAATCCGAGCAGCGACCATGGCGACTGAAACGAGGGATCGCCGGTGGTGTCCCGGCCGGGCGGCAGGTTGGACGCCGTTGGCAGCAGCAGGGCGTCATACGGGGCCATGAACGCCGTCGTCTGGGCCGCAAGCTGCCGGCGCAGCCGCTGCGCGTGCAGGTAGGCCCAGGCCGGCAGCACCTGTCCGAGCATCGTGGTCGAGCGGATGCGCGGGTGATACGCCGAGCGGTCGCGGCCGAGGGCGTCGGCGTGGACTTCGGCGGCCTCCGAGAGGTTGGTGATGCCGTGCACCGCGAGGTAGAGGTCGAAGTCGGCCGGCAGGGCGAGCCGCTCGACGGTCGCGCCGGCCCGTTCGCACTGGCGGGCCAGCGCCTCGACGTGCGCCGCGACGGCCGGTTCGGCGCGCTCCAGGAGGTCTGTCAGCAGGGCGAGGCGCGGCGGCGAGATCGGCTCGCGGAGGCTGGCCGAGTAGTTGGCGACCGGCGCATCCAGCGCGTGCGGATCGCGCGGGTCATGCCCGGCGATCGCTTCGAGCACCAGCGCGGCGTCATGGACGGTCCGCACGATCGGACCGGCGTGGTCGAGGCTCCAGGCCAGCGGCAGGATGCCGTGGCGACTCACCCGGCCATAGGTCGGCTTGAGGCCCACCGCCCCGTTGTAGGCTGCCGGGCGCAGGATGGAGCCGCCGGTCTGCGTCCCGAGCGCCAGCGGCACCAGCCGCGCCCCGACGCTCGCCCCAGAGCCGCTGCTGGAGCCGCCTGGTGTGCGGTCGGCCCGCCATGGGTTGACGGTGGGCGAGGGATCGGCGGACGCAAACTGCGTGGTGACGGTCTTTCCCAGCAGCACGGCGCCGGCTGCCTTGAGCCGCGCGACGGCGTGGGCGTCGTCCTGGGCGAGATTCTCCTCGAACGGCGCATAGCCGGCGACCGTCGGCAGGCCGGCCGCGTTGAAGATGTCCTTCACCGCGAACGGCACGCCGTGGAGCGGCCCCAGCGGATGACCGCTGCGGACGGCTGCGTCAGCCGCGCGGGCTGCCGCGCGCGCTCCCTCGGCATCGACCGTTACGAAGGTCCGCAGGGCCGGCTGGGATCGCTCGATCCGTGCCAGCAGCGCCTCGGTCAGCTCGATGGGCGACCGTTTGCCAGTGCGGATCTGGTGGGCGGCCTCCACCACGGTCAGGTTGTGCGGCTCGCTCATGGGCGTCGGCTCCGTCTCTGCGCGGTGCTACGGCTCGATATCGGACCGCTCGAACGACTCCTGCGAGATGCGCCAGAGGGCGCGCGCGGCGGATGGGACCGCTTGCTCGACCTCCGGGAGCGCATCGTCGCCCCAGGCCGCCGAGGCGGCTGAGCGCAGCGCCGCCTCGATCTCCCCGACGCTCAACTCGGGATTTCGGCGCACCGCCATGTTGCAGCCTCCCTCCAGCACCCGACCCTGCGGTGATCGTAGACGACCGGCGGCCCGATCCGCAGCATCCTGCTACCCTTTCACGCTGTCAGGACGGAGGATGGCATGAAGATCCGATCGGTCTGCCTGGGAATCGAGTCGGGGCCGCAGGTCGACGTGGCGGCCATCAAGCAGGCCGGGCGCTTCCTGGCGCAAGCGGCTGAGCGCTTCTCCGCGGCCGGCTACGACGTGCAGACCACCCGCCTGGCCCTGACGCCGTTCGCCGAGGGCGGCCCCGCCGGCGATGCTTCCTGGGTCGGACCGTTCGCCCGCGAGCTTGAGGCTGCCTGCAAGGCTGAGAGCATCGGCTTCATCTCGATGGGGCCGATCCGCTGGGGCGTGGTCGGACCCGAGGCCGGACAGCGCTACGCGAACGCCCTGGCCGATGCGCTGGTGTCCACTGAGGCCGTGAACGGCGCCATCGACACCGTCGTCGACGGCCGGCCCTCGGGGGGCGCAGCGCTGGCAGCCGGCCGGATCATGGCCCGGCTGGCGCGCGGCACGGATCGCGGCTTCGGCAACTTCCGCTTCTGCGCCATCGCCCAGTGCGGGCCGACCATTCCCTTCTTCCCGGCCGCCTACCACAGCTGCGGGCCGCCGCGCTTCAGCATCGGGCTGCAGGCCGCCGACGAGGTCCGGCGAGCGTTCAGCCAGGACGGCGGCCTGGACGAGCTGGAGCGGCGGCTCGGTGAGACGCTGGGGGCGGCGGTCCAGCACGTCGAGGCTGTGTCCCGGCGGCTCGCGGACGAGACCGGCGTCCTGTACGGCGGGGTTGACCTGACGCCGGCGCCATTCGTGGACGACGCCGACAGCGCGGTCGGGATGCTCGAAGACCTCGGCGTCGAGACGTTCGGAGCGGCCGGCACGCTGGCGGCGTCGGCGGCGCTCACGGGGATGGTCAAGCGGCTGCCGCTGGCCCACGTCGGCTACTCCGGCCTGATGCTGCCGGTCCTGGAGGACACCCTGCTGGCAGCGCGGGCGTCGGCGGGGATGGTCAGCGTGTCCGAGCTGCTGCTCTACTCGGCGGTCTGCGGCACCGGCCTCGATACTGTGCCGCTGCCCGGCGACGCGACAGCGGAGGACCTCGCGGCAATTGTGCTGGACGTGACGGCGCTGGCTTGCGCCCTGAAGAAGCCGCTGAGCTGCCGGCTGTTTCCCGTGCCCGGCAAGTCCGCCGGCGACCTCACCGAGTACGATTCGCCGTATCTGGTCAACGGCCGCGTCCTGCCGCTCAAGGCGCACCCCGGCCGCCGCCTCTTCGAGCGGTACGGCCCGTGAACGCCAGGCGGCGGGATACCGGTCGGCCTGGGGGCGCCGTATGAGAAACCTGCTGTTCCTCGGGGCGTTCGTCCTGCTGGCGCTGGGCATCTTCTTCGCCAGAGACCGCGTCAAGCGCGCCTGTCAGATCGGCGCGGTCCTCTATGCGATTGTCCTGGTGGTGCGCCTGGTTCTGTTCGGCTTCCAGGATTCGGACAACATCCTCGACATGCTGGCCGTCGCCGCCATCTTCCTGGTCATCTGGCTGATCGGCTGGGCCGCCACGCGGGCCGTGCTGGAGTACCGGGCGCGGTCGGGCGGCCCACGCCGCTGAGCGACCGTTCGGCCGCCTTCGCTCGATCCGTGGCGCGTCATCGCACGAAATGGCCGAATGTCCGACCTCGCAGACGGTACACTCGCACCACATGACGCGAGTACGACGATGTCTGCCGGCCCTGCACGCGCTCGCCGTGCTGCTGATGCTGGTCATGGTGGTCGCGGTCGGACCGTCGCCCGTCCCGGTGCTGGCCCAGACTGCCCCGCCCATCGCCAGCCCGACGCCCCGCGCGCCGGCCGGTGCGCCGACGGGGCCGGCCTTGCCGGCCTCACAGGATCGGGCTTCCTACGATCTGCGAGCGACCTGGGACACGGCTCACCGCCAGATCCGTGGTGCCGGGGTGATCACCTACCGCAACGACTCGCCGGACGTGCTGAGCAGCATCTGGATCAAGCTCTATCTGAACGCCTTCCGCGGCGAGCAGACCACCTGGATGCGCGAGTCGTCCGGGCAGCACCGTGGCAGCGACTACGATCCCGCCCAGCCCGGCTGGATCGACCTGGAACGGCTGACGCTGGCCCAGACCGGCGAGAGCCTGCTGCCGGCGACGGTCGATCCGCTGGCGACGACCGTGGAGGCCCGGCTGCCGGCTGCCCGCGCGATCCAGCCGGGCGAGACGGTCCAGATCGAGATCGCCTGGACGAGCCAGCTGCCGCGCGTCTTCGCCCGGACCGGCGTGGCCGGCGACTTCGTCATGGCCGGCCAGTGGTATCCGAAGCTGGCCGTCTACGACCGGGGTGCCTGGGACACTGAGCCGTGGCACGCCAACGCCGAGTTCTTCGCCGATTTCGGCAGCTACAGCCTGGCGCTCACGGTCCCGTCGAGCTACCTGACCGGGGCCTCGGGGACGCGCGTCGGGTCGATGACGAACCCGGACGGCACCACCACGACGCGCTACCTTGCCGAGTCGGTCAGCGACATCGCCTGGACGGCGTGGCCCGAGTACCGTCTGTCGGGGACGGTCGTAGAGGTGGCCGGGCGGCCCATCGAGCTGGAGTTGCTGACGCCGCGTTCGTTGCCGGCCAGCACCGAGCGTCGGTACTTCACCGCCGCTCAGGTCTCCCTCGACGCCTTCGGACGGTGGTTCGGGCCGTATCCTTGGCCCAAGCTGACGCTGGTGGTGCCGCCGGACGATGCCGAAGGGGCGGGCGGGATGGAGTACCCATCGCTGGTGACGCTCGAGCTGCCGGTGCATGGGCCGCTCGGTATCGAGCAGGGTGTGCGGATCGTCGAGATCGTGACGGCGCACGAGATCGCACACCAGTGGTCGCCGCTGCAACTGGCGTCCAACGAGGGCCGCGAGGCGTGGCTCGACGAGGGCTTTGCCGACTACGCCACGATCCGCGTGCTGGCCGAGATGTTCCCGGCCGACCGCACCATGCTCGACCTCGGACCGGTCCACTTCGGATACGAGGAGTCGCACCGCACCCAGTTCTTGATCGCGGGCGCGCGCGAGCGGTTGGCCCAGCCGTCCTGGGAGTATTCCGACTTTCTGGCCTACGGCGTGACCGTCTACTCCAAGGGGGCGCTGGTGCTGCTGACCCTCGAAAAGCAGTACGGCGAGGAGCGGTTCCTGCGGGCCATGCACGACCACGCCGACCGCTGGCGCTGGCGTCACCCGACGACGACCGATCTCCAGCAGTCACTCGAAGCGAGCCTTGGCGAGCCGCTGGACTGGTTCTTCGGGCCGCTGGTCTTCGGGGCAGGCGTCGTCGAGTACGGCCTCGAAGACGTGTCAGCCTCAGGGGCGACTGTTCTCCGGCAGGGAGACGTCCCCTTCCCGGTCGAGATCGCGCTGACCTACGCCGATGGCCGCACCGACCTCGTGCCGTGGGACGGTGTCTCCGGCCGCCTGCGGATCGCCGGGGTATCCGGCCAGCTTGCGCGGGTCCAGATCGACCCGTCCTGGAAGATTCGCCTGGAGCTGAACCGCCTCGACAACGGTCAGGACGTGTCGCCCAGCCCGCTGCCACTGGCGACGCTGCTGGCGCGCGTGCTCGGAGTGGTTCAGGCGGCGCTGCTTGTGGGGATGCCCGGGTGATCGCCCGCGTGAGCACTGGCGTCCTCCTGGTCCGGACAGTCCGTCTGGCGCTGCCGCTCTACGGGGCGTCGCTGGTGCTGGCGTTGCTGCCAGGGCTGGTGGTACTGATCGGGTTCAGCTCCCTGGCCGACGCGCGACCGTGGCGGTCCGAGTTGCTCGGGCCGAACTGGCTCAACCTGCTCGCCGAGCTTGGCTCGGAGGCGATCCAGGCCGGCGGGTCGCGCGTGCTGGCGCTGATGGCGCTCGCGGGCGTGGTGCTGTTGCCGCTGGTGGCCGTGGCCCACGTCCTGGTGTATGGGTACCTCGCCGGCGGTGTGCTGGCCTGCCTCTGGCAGGGCCACGCCGACATGGCGACCTTCAGGAGCGCGTGCCGCCGCTGGTTCTGGCCGATGCTCCGCCTGTCGCTGTTCGGCTGGGTGCTCGGGACGGGCACGAGCTTCACGATTCAGGTGGCCTTCGCGCTGGTGGGCGACTGGCTGCCGTCTGACCTGGGGATCGCGCTGGTGGTGGCGGTGCAGGGGCTCATCGCTGGCTGGGTGGAGCTGGCCCGCGCTCTCGCAGTGAGAGATGAGACAAGGAGTGTCTTCCGGGCGGTCAGCCGGGCGCTCGCGGTCGTCCGCCGCCCGCTGGTGCTGCTCCTGTGGCTCGCGCTGCCGCTCCCGACGTTGGGCCTCGGTTTCGCGGCCATCAACCCGCCGGCGCTCTCCGCCGACGGGTCAGCAACCGATCTGCTGGCGGCGCTGGCCTACGGTCAGGGGGTGGCGCTGCTGCTGGCCTGGGCGAAGGTGGTGCGACTGCTGGTGGCGGTGCGGCTGGCGGCGCTCGCACCGCCGTTCGGCGAGCCGCTGCGCACGGTGTAGGCGGCCGCTCACCAGCCGAGCGAGCGTCCCTCCTGCTGTGCGCGGAGTCGGTGCAGATGCGCCCCAATCGGTTGCCCGCCTGGCCCGAGAAGATCGGGACGCAGCTCGGCGAGCGGCGCAAGCACGAACAGCCGGTCCCACATGTGGCGGTGGGGCACCTCAAGGCCCGGCTCGCTGATGTGCGACGCCCCGTGCAGCAGCACGTCGATGTCGATCTCGCGCGGGCCCCAGCGCTCGCGGGCCTGACGCCCAAGCGAGCGTTCCAGCCGCTTGAGGGTGTCGAGCAGCGTTCGACCGGACAGGGTGGTCAGCGCCTCGACGACGGTGTTCAGAAACGGCGGCTGATCGAGCACCCCGACCGGGGCCGTCTCGTAGAGGGTCGCCCGTCGCAGAACGCGGATCTCCTGCTCGGCGTCGAGCTCTTGGATCGCCCGCGCGAGGATGGCTGCGCGGTCGCCCAGGTTTGCGCCCAGGCCCAGGTAGACTGGCGTCCAGGTCGGCGGTGACCCGTCCCAGCCGTAGACCAGCGCATCGGACATCCTGGCGACCTGCACGGCCGGCTCGACGTCGTGGACCCGGACCATGTCCGCGCCGGCGGCCACCGAGATCGACACGGTCGCCAGCGACCCGGCCAGCCGCTCCTCGACCGGCCGCCCGAGGACAGCCCCGACAAAGCCTTTGCGGGACGCGCCCACCAGCAGCGGCAGCCCGAGCGCCGCCCGCACCTCGCGCAGGCGGCGCATGATGGCGATGCTGACCGGCGGCAGCTTGGCGAACCCCAGGCCTGGATCGACCAGCAGCCGACTGCGGGGCATCCCGGCTGCTGCCGCGACTCGAACGCTCTCCGCGAGGCCAGCGGTCAGCCAGGCGACCACGTCATCTGGATCGTCGGGTTGGCGGCGGCGCCAGTGCCCGACGATCAACGTTGCGCCGGCCTGGGCCGCGACCTCGGCCAGCCGTGGGTCGAAGGTCAGCCCGCTGACATCGTTGACGATGGATGCGCCGGCCTCGAGCGCCGCCGCCGCGACCTCTGCCTTGCGGGTGTCGATCGAGATCGGAATCGGAAGCTGGCCGCGCAGCCGCGCGACGACGGGCAACACCCGCCGAAGCTCCTCGTCAGCCGAGATCGTGGTGTGGCCCGGGCGGGTGCTCTCGCCTCCCAGGTCCAGTACGTCCGCACCTGCCTCCGCCAGCCGGTGCGCCCGCTGGATGGCCGCGTCCAGGCCGCCGGCCAGCCCGTCCCCCGAGAACGAATCCGGCGTGATGTTCAGAATGCCCATGACGAGGGTGCGCGTGCCGGCCCGCAGGTCGGGTGTGTGGGGGTCGAGTGCGCCTGGAAATGGCATGCCGCTCCATTCAGGGCGAGAGGTGGCTGCTCAGGGTGAGAGGTGGCTGCAAAGGGGTGACGCGCCGTGCCGGTGGCCAGGCAGGGCGGCTGACCAGGGTCGTAGCAGCGACCGAGAGCTACTGGTGTCCGGTCACGATTTTCATGAGACTTTCAACTACGGTTCAGATGGCATTCACCGACAACTCAGGACAGAACGGTACGGTATCTGCAGCCATGATGTGCCTGTCATGTGGGGTGTACGGGCGCACCCGAGGCGAGTCGTACCACCTCGTCTGACGGAGGGGACATGACCACCACGTGTCTTTCCAACCAGTTGTCGCTGCTGATGCTCCTCGCGGTCCACAGTGAGGTTACCACTCGGGAGCTTGCGCTCTCGCTCGGCATCACCGAACGGGCGGTCCACCGCATTCTGCGTGACCTTGCCGAGAGCGGATACATCACCATCGGCAAGCGCGGGTATCGCAACCAGTACACCGTCCATCCTGAGATGTCTGTCGGGCACCCGGCCTTCCCGACCCTGACGCTGGGCGAGCTGCTGGCTCCGGTCATGGGGCGCGGCACGCTGAACGGCGTGCGCCGGGCCGAGGGGACGCTCGTCGCCCTGGCCTGATCCGCGGGCGCCGCCGGACATCGAACAGACGACGAGCGCCCCGCCTCAGCGAACCGGTCGCTGAGGCGGGGCGCTTCGCGTGGGGCGAGTCTTACCAGCCGGCGGCGGCTCCGTCGCTGCGCGGATCGGCGGCGGCCCAGAGCACGCCCTGCGCGCGGTCGATCTGGATCGCCTGGGCGTGGCCCATGGTGTCGCTCCAGGCTGGAGTGGCGCGGACCTCGTGGCCCATGGCGGCAAGCTGCTGGCCGGCCGTCTCGGCAAGCGGGGCCTCCAGGCTCAGCGCCAGCGAGGCGTTGCCCCAGGTCCGTCCGTACAGCCAGCGCGGCGCCTCGATGGCCCGCTGCACGTCGTACCCAAAGTCGAGGATGCGGGTGACCATGGCCGCCTGGGTCTGCGGCTGGCCCTCGCCGCCCATCGTGCCGTAGACCAGCGAGAGGGCGTCGTCCTTGACCAGCATGGCCGGGATGAGTGTGTGGAAGGTGCGCTTGCCCGGCTCCAGACGGTTCGGGTGGGACGGGTCCAGCGAGAAGAACGCACCGCGATTCTGGAGCAGCACGCCGGTGTCGCCCGCCACGACGCCCGATCCGAAGTCGAAGAAGACGCTCTGGATCAGCGAGACGGCGTTGCCGTCGGCGTCCACGGCGCAGAGGTAGCAGGTATCGCCGCCAGTTGGGGCGGTCTGACTGCTGCCCTTGCGGTTCGGATCGAGCTGGGCTCGCAGCGATGCCGCGTGCTCCTTCGACAGCAGCCGGTCGAGCGGGATCGCGTTGAAGTCGGGATCGGTCAGGTAGCGGTCACGGTCCACGAAGGCGATGCGCGCGGCTTCGGCGAGCGTGTGGACGTAGGCGGCCGAGCTGTCGCCAAGGGCGGCCACGTCGATGCGGTCGAGGATGCCGAGGATCTCCAGCGCTGCGAAGCCCTGGGTGTTCGGCGGCATCTGGTAGGCGGCGTGGCCGCGATAGGTGGATTGGATCGGCTGCACCCAGTTTGCCTGGTTGGCCGCGAAGTCGTCGGCGGTTAGCAGGCTGCCAAGAGGGCTGACGTAGCCCGCGATGCGCTCGGCCAGCTCGCCCCGGTAGAAGGCGTTGGGGCCGCCCGCGGCGATGGCCGTGAGGGTGCGTGCGAGGGCTGGCATCGCCAGCTTCTGGCCCATCCTGAGCGGCTGGCCGTCCGGCCGGAATGTCGCGCGGGTGGTCGGATCGGCGTCGAGCACCTCGGCGTCGGGGATCGACCAGGCGGCGAGGCTCTCAGGGACGCCGAAGCCGTCCCGCGCCAGCCGGATCGCCGGCCCGAACAGGTCGGCCCAGGGCAGCTTGCCGAGCCGCTGGTGAAGCGCCCACCAGCCGCCGACGGCCCCGGGCACGGTGACGCAGGCCAGCGGGCCGCGCATCGGGATCGATGAGTGGCCGCGCTCGCGGTACCAGTCGATGCTGGCTGCCGCGCCCGAGCGCCCGCTGGCGTTCAGCCCTTCGACGGTGCGCGTCTTTCCGTCCCAGACCAGTGCGAAGAGGTCGCCGCCGACGCCTGCCATGTGTGGGTAGACCACGGCCAGCACGAGGTTGGCGGCGATGATAGCGTCGGCTGCCGAGCCACCGCGCTGCAGCATGGCGAGGCCGGCCTGGGAGGCGTTGTGGTGGGGCGCGGCGACGGCCCCCTGGGTGGCGAGAACCGGCTGCCGGCCGGTCCGAGGAAGTGACATCGTGTGCGCCCCTCCGAAGAGTACCGCGCCGATTGTAGCGAAGGGTCAGGGCGTGCGCGGGTGAGCGGACGCCGCTCGTCAGGAGGGATATCCGGACATGCTATACTGACGCTCGGCCCCGGGCTGCTGTCCGGTGCGCCCTGGAGAGGTCGCATAGCCTGGCCTAGTGCGCGCGACTGGAAATCGCGTACTCCTCCGGGAGTCGAGGGTTCGAATCCCTCCCTCTCCGCCAGCCGCCCCTGCACGACGGCGAGCCGGCCCCAGGCCGAAGCTGTCGGTGACGGGCGCCTCTGGGGAAGTGTCGGAATTGGCAGACGAGCATGACTTAGGATCATGTGCCCGCAAGGCGTAGGGGTTCAAGTCCCCTCTTCCCCACCGACTCCGAAGCCGTCTCAGCCTTGAGGCGGCTTCTCTGTTGCAGGCGGGGCGTCACCCGGATGGGCGACGTGTCGAAGGCGCGCCGCACCAGAAGCGACCACAGGCGCTCAAGCCATCTGCTCGAACGCCCGTGGGTCTGAGGAGTCTGGGTCAGGAACAGGTGTCTGCCAGCAGTTTCGCCCCTGCCGTACGGCAGACAGGAAGTCCGCTCCCGATCCAGTAAACGTAAGTATACCGCGCGGTTGCCTAGGCCTCACGGAATCCCATCGCTTCGTCCTGTATAACGTCGCAATGATGCCCGGGGTGACGGCCTCCATTGCGCATCTGCAAGGACGGGTGCGTGGGTAGCCTGACGGCGTTCTTCCTTGCGGTCATGTCACAGCCACTCGATTCCTCACGAGAATAGCTTGACGGCCCACCGGTCGATGCGTATAGTGAAAAGACGGAGCGTGCTTCTCAGCAGGGATGCACCTCCACCCCGAAACACACGGAATGAAGGAGGAGCGTATGCGACTCATCAAGCCGATTGTGCTTCATTGCAGGTGGCAGGTGGACACGTAAGCCTCGTGCAGCGATCTGTGCGGGGCGGAAGGTCACCTCGACCACGTAGCGCCTGAGAACGCGTAGAGGGCCGCTCCAACACTGGAGCGGCCCTCTTGTCTGTCCTGGCGCCGGCTGCCTGGTCGGCCCGACCGTGTGCCCGCGGGCCGAGCGCCCGCCCGCCTACGGCCTGGTGGCAGGCTGGAACACGAACGTCGGCTTCGGGGCGAACAGGCCCGGGTCCTCTGCCTCGTTTGATCCACCGGCTGGCGGTGCTGCCTGGTTGAGCGTCGACGTCGCTGCCGAGGCGGCCGTCACGGTGACCGCGCTTCCGCCCTGACCGCCCGAGGAGGCTGTCGTCTCGCGGCCCTTCGCATCGCGGTATCGCACGAACACGTTGCCGCCGGAGGCCACCGTCTTGGAGGTCGCGAACGGCTCCCAGGTCGCGCCAGCGAAGTCCGGCTTGTTCGACACCATGACCTCGGTCGCCTTGCCGATGGCCTCGGTCGAGCCAGCCGGCGTGCACTCTTCATTCGAGAGCCGCACCGTCACGCCACCGCTCGTGTTCGGCTCGGAGATGATCGGGAGGACGTTCGGCCTGCATCCGAACTCAACGACCCAGAACTGACCGTACGGGCCACCCTCGACATAGGCCGCGCCCATCTCGCGCCAGTAGCCACGCAGCAGCACGCCGCGATGCAGCCGGTCAGAGAGGAGCCAGTTGGCGGCAGCTTCGGCGGTCTGGCGGGCCGAGATCACTTCCAGCACCAGCCACGCCGTGCCGGCCGGTGCGCCGTAGCCCGCCTTGAGCGCCCGAGACTGCGGCGTCGAGCCGTCCAGACCCTCGTGCTCCATGTAGCTCTTCGCCGCCATGTCCTGTGCGTGCCCCTTGGCAGCGGCGTTCAACTCGGGCGTCAACGCCAACGGGCCGAGGCCCTGCGCCACACGCGCCTGGTTGATCAACTGGACGATGCGCTGCTCCGGTGGAGTCAGCTGCTGGGCGACTGCTGTGAGAGGGATGCCGACCAGTGCGACGACGGCGGCCATCCACAGAAACGTCAAGCGTGCTATTGGTCCGCTCCTTCGGCTCGAATTGGGCAGCACGGGAGTCGGAAGGCGAGCCGCTGGCTACGTTACCACACCAGCCAGCGGTTGTCCAACCCTGCGCCGCGACAAGTCGCTCCCTGTTGTAGCAAATGCGAGCGTCTCGGTTTCCCGTCGCCGTGCGAAGCGCGCACGCGAGAGGCAAGATCCGACGCCGCTTCATCCGTGACAACGGCCGTTGCCGGCCAAAGGTGGACGTTTGCCGCCCCGCCGTTGCTGCTCTGGCCTCGGGCAGCGTGCTATCCTGATCTTCCGCGCTCGATACCAGGAGGCACGACAACAGGTGGCGTCAGGACAGACAGAGTTCGGTCCCGTGGTGCGCATTGAGGCAGACGCGGTCGGCCCTCCGGGGCGGCGCGCGTTCCGGCTGCTCGCGATTCGTGACGACGCGACGGCCTGGCTGTGGGTCGAGCGCGAGCAGTTACAGGCCCTCGCGATGCTGATCGAGCAACTGTTGACCGGGCTGCCGGCCCTCGACTTGCGCGCCTCCGCACCGCGCGGTCAGGCGTCGAACCCGCAGCAGGAGGGCGCGGCGGCAGCCTCGCCAGACGTCGAGTTCAAGGTCGGGCAGCTTGCGCTCGGCTACGACGAGGCCGAGCGGCTCTACCTGATACTCGCGCACGACGTCGAGTCCGATGGCGATGGTCCGGCTCGCTTCAGCTGCCAGGCGACCCGTCCGCAGCTGCGGGCGCTGGCCGAGACGATTGTCCCGCTGCTGGCCGCCGGCCGGCCGCGCTGCCCGGCCTGCGAAGCGCCGCTCGGGTCCGGAAAGCACGTCTGTCCGCGCTCGAACGGGCACGCCGCCCGCGCCGCCGAGGACTGACGCTCGGCCCGCCGAAAGCTGACGCTCGGCCCGCCGAAAGCTGACGCTCGGCCCTACTGGCCCAGCGCGAAGATGAACAGCCGTCCGCTGGCGGCGTCGGCCACGAACAGCCGCCCCGCCACCGACGCCACGCCGTACGGCTTGCCGGGCACGTCGGCCACCGCCAGCTCGCGACCGTCAGCGTCCAGCAGCCGAACTTTCGACTCCTGCGGGTCGGTGACGGCGATCGCGCCGTCCGCCACGACGGCGAGGCGGGCCGAGTCGATGGTGTTGCCCTTCGCCATCGACCAGCCGCCCAGCACCTGGCCGCTCTCGTCCAGGATCGCGAGCCGGCCGATCTCCGGCAGCCCGACGTAGATGCGCCCGGAGGCGTCCACCGCCACCTCGGTCGGCTGCTCGAACGGCCCGAACGACGACGTCGGCGTGACGGCCTTGACGAGCCGGCCGCCGGTCTCGCCGATCACCAGCCGGTTGCGGCCGGTGTCGGCCACGTAGATGCGTCCATCTGGCCCGATGGCGAGACCACGAGGGCGGTACATGCCCCACTCGCCGCCGAGCGTCGCCACGACCTCGCCGGTCGGCGCCAGCTTGACGATCAGCGAGCGCTCGGAGTCGGCGAGGTACACGAACCCGTCGGCGTCGGCCGCGATGTCCGAGACCTGCTCCAGGGCCGGAGCGCGCTGCTGCAGGGCCGTGAGCCGCTGCCGTTCCTCGTCGAGGCGCGCCACGTGCCCCGTCATGTCAGACGCGTAGACCGCGCCGTTCCGTGAGGCGGCCAGCGTGCGCGCGGCACGAGCGCCGCCTTCCCCCTGCGCGTCCCCGGCCGGCTGCAGGCCCAGTCGCGCCAGCGCCGTCGTGTTCGTCGCAGATCCAGCCGTCTCACGCGGCCGGCGGATCACGCGCGAGCCTGTCGAGAGGCGCGGATGCTCGTCCCGCCAGACTCTGGCCGTCAGCGCTGGCTGTCCGGCTTGCAGTTCGCCGATCCAGGCGTCGATCTCGTCATAGTCGATGGCGGGCTGGCGGGCCTGTGCGCTGGCCGGCGTCCCGATCCAGCCGCCGTACCCCTGCCAGCCGAACACGGCGTAGGCTGGGATCGCCGCCAGGAGGATGGCCCGGGTGATCGATGGGAACGGCAGCACCAGCACTAACCGCTCGAGCGCCTCGGCCACCAGCAGGTAGAGGCCGGGCAGGGCTACCAGCGCATCCCCAAGCGTCGGGACGCGGGGGCTGACCAGCTGACTGCCGACCAGCGGTATCAGCAGGGCGGCCAGCGGGAGCGCCCGCGATGGCATCTTCCAGGCGGCCAGCCCCAGGCCAGCCAGCAGCAGCACGCCGGTCAGGCTGTCGAGCGGCGCGGTAGCTGGCGGCTGGTAGCGCTGATCGGCGGGGACGCTCGGGTCCAGGAAGATGAAGGCGCGGATCAGGTGCTGGGCACGCGCCCGCACGGTGTTGGGCGGGTCAAGTGGCGCGCCGGCTGCCACGAGCATGGCGGGTGTTGAGAGCGGCGCCGAGATCAGCGCCGAAACCCGGGGCGCGGCCACCAGCAGGCCGCCGGCCAGCAGCAAGCACAGCGCCACCGAGAGGCGCGACCGGTAGCGGCGGTTGACAGCCGCCATCCAGACGACCGGCACGCACAGCACCGGCAGGGTCCAGATCGCCGAGGGATGCCAGTAGAGACCGGCTGTGCTGGCCGCGCCGGCGGCGAGCCACGGCCCCAGGCCGCCGCGCCGCATCGCGGTGTGCAGCAGGAGCATCGCGGCGGTCGCCCAGCAGCCAGCGAACGCCTGCAGCTCGCCGTTCCGTCCGAAGAAGATCGACCACGGGCTGAACGCCAGCAGCGCCGTCGCCGTCAGGCTGACCACCGCGCCAAAGCGCGTCCGGCAGAGTGCGTAGAACAGTCCGGCGAACGCCACGCTGCCGATGGCGGCGTAGAGGCGCAACGCAAGCTCTGGCTCGGGGCGCAGCAGGCGCAGCACGGTCACGGGCAGCAGCGCGAGCCCCGATGCGCCCAGCCCCATCTGCCCGAACAGGCTGAACCCGCGATCCGCCGCGATGGCCTCGACGGCCGCGAGCTGGACGGTCTCAGCCGTGGAGACGTTCGGCTCAAAGATGCCGGGGCTGGCGAGGCGCACGAGCGCAGCCGCGACCAGCAGCAACGCCAGCAGGACGCGCTCGGGCGCGATCGGCCCGGGCGCGATCGGCCCGGGCGCGATCGGCCCGGGCGCGATCGGCCCGGGCGCAGCGGCGTCAGGCCCGGCCGACCCCGCTGGTGAGTCGGTGGCGGATCCGGCGTTCGACGCTGGCGCGCTCGCCGTCGCTGGCGCGCCTGCCACCGGCGTGGCTGGCGTCTCGGCCGAGGTGGCTGGCGGGTGGGTCGGGCTGTCGTCCTGCGCGTCCATCACCGGCGGTCAGCGTCCGGGCGGCGGCTGGAAGAACTCGACGGTGTTGCCGTCAGGATCGCGCACATAGAAGGCACGTGCGCCCGTGTTCGGCCCTTCGAGGATGGTCACCGGCCCGGTGGAGCGGGGCGCATACCCGGCGGTCACCAGCCGCGCATAGTGCTGCTCGATGTCGGCCACCCGAAAACAGACGTGTCCGCTGGCCGGTCGGTACGTCTCGCCGTCGTTGGACGCGCCGGTTGGCTGCAGGTACTGGAGCAGCTCGACGCGGGCAGTGTCGCCGGGGATGCCACAGAACGCCAGCCTGATCCTGGCGCCCCGGTAGCCGACGATCTGCCCGATAGTCTCGTCCGCGCGGTCGGCGACGACGAACAGCTCCAGGCCGAGCACGTCACGATAAAACCCGATGGCTCGGTCAAGGTCCGAGACGGTGATGCCAGCGTGGTGCAGACCGAGAAGCATGGTGCGCCGTCCCTTCCTCGGTGAGAGCGTGCGGCGGGGCGATCCCGCCCCACGTGCGCCTGTTGCTCGCGACCCTTGCGTGTCAGCGGCTCGCATTCTACCGCGCCACCACCTTCCCACGGCAGGCGTGCTGGGTGTGGCGCGTATCATTCGTCACACTCTCCCCGCCCTGGAGCTTTTCGATGACGACGCTCCGCGATGCCCTTGCCGCCGTCTCCGGGCAGGCCGGCTCCCCGACGCCCGCCGGCCCGAGCACGCTGACGCACCTGGACTGCACGTACTGTGACCAGCGCTACGACGCCGATCGCCTGCAAACGGTCTGCGCGTCGTGCGGCAAGGTGCTGTACGCTCGCTACGATCTGGCCCGTGCCCGGCACACGTTGACGCGCGAGTCGTTGGGGCGGCGGCGCTGGGACATGTGGCGGTACCAGGAAGTGCTGCCCGTCCGCGACCCTGCCAACATGGTCTCGCTGGGCGAGGGCATGACGCCGCTGGTCCCGGCGCGCCGGGCGGGCGATGCGCTCGGGTTGGCCGGGCTGCTGCTCAAGGACGAGGGGAAGAACCCGACCGGCTCCTTCAAGGCGCGCGGGCTTGGCTGTGCGGTCTCGCGGGCGAAGGAGCTGGGCGTCAAGGCCATCGCGCTGCCGTCGGCGGGCAACGCGGCCTCGGCAGCCACGGCGTACGGCGCGGCTGCCGGGCTTGAGGTCAACGTCTTCATGCCGCGCGATGTGCCAGACGCCAACCGCATCGAGTGCCTGGTGTACGGCGCGAACGTCACACTGGTGGACGGCCTGATCAACGACGCCGGCGCGAAGGTCCGCGAGCTGGCCCCGCGGCGCGGCTGGTTCGACGTGTCAACGCTCAAGGAGCCCTATCGTCAGGAGGGCAAGAAGACGATGGGGTACGAGCTGGCCGAGCAGTTGGGCTGGACCCTGCCGGACGCGATCGTCTACCCGACCGGCGGCGGCACCGGCATCGTCGGCATGTGGAAGGCGTTCGCCGAGATGGAGGAGCTGGGCCTGATCGGCCCGAAGCGCCCGAAGATGATCGTCGTGCAGGCCGAGGGCTGCGCGCCCATCGTGCGGGCCTTCGACCGTGGCGAGCGTCACGCCGAGCTCTGGCAGAACGCGCACACGGCGGCGGCGGGCATGCGCGTTCCGGTCGCCATCGGCGACTACCTGATCCTGGACGCTGTGCGCGAGAGCGGTGGAACGGCGCTCACGGTCAGCGAGGGCGAGATCCTGGAGGCGCAGCTCGACCTCGGCCGGCTCGGCGGCATCTACGCTGCGCCGGAAGGCGGGGCGACCTACGCCGCGCTCAGAAAGCTGGTCGCCTCGGGCTTCGTCAAGCCCGACGAGCTGGTCGTGCTGTTCCAGACCGGCATGGGCCTCAAGTACGACCCGCCGATCTCGTAGGCGCGGCCTGCGCCAGGTCCGCTCACACCCGGGCTGGCCTGGCGCGCGTCCTGGCGGCGTCCACGAGAGGGCCGGTGTCATCGGCCGGGGGGCCGCCTCGTTTCCGGTATCCTCAGCCGTGCTGAGGAAGGGGCAAGTCTGGTGATCGTCTCGGTGGCGATGAACGCGCGTGGCGTTCGGTCAGTTGAAGGGCGCGTCTGCATCATGCTGGACGTGCTGCGGGCGTCCAGCACCATGCTGGCGATGTTCGAGGCGGGCGCACGCGAGCTGCGGCTGGCGGAGACGCCGGAGGATGCGCTGGAGATCGCCGAGGGACGCCGCGACGAGTTCTGGGTCTGCGGCGAGCGCGACGGGCTGAAGGTGCCGGGGTTCGACTTCGGAAACTCGCCGGTCGAGGTTGACGATGCGAACCTGGCCGGCCGCGAGGTCGTCTACGTCACCTCGAACGGGACCGGCGCGCTGCGGGCCGTGGCCGAAGCCCCGCTGGTGCTGGTCGGCAGCCCCCGCAACGAGGTCGCCGTGGTCCGCCACGCGCTCCGCGAGGCCACGGCGAACAACTGGGACATCCTGATCCTCTGCGCCGGCGACAACCGGGCGTTCAGTCTGAGCCTCGAAGATACGTTTGTGGCTGGCATGCTGGTCGAGCGACTGGTGAAGCTCAGCCCGCGCCGTCTGCCGCCGGAGGAGGCCGCGACCGACCCGATGGCGCTCGGGTTGTCGGACTCGGCGATTGTGGCCCACCGGCTGTTCCGCTCGTACCTTGCCCCCCACGAGAAGCACGCCTCGTCGGAGACGATCCGCGCCATGTTTGCCGAGTCGCGAAGCGGACGCGATCTTCCCAGCAAGGGGTACGGGGCCGACCTGCTCTACTGCTCGGAGATCGACGTCACCACCGTGGTGCCGCACCTGGAGCTGCGCGACGGGCGGCTGGTCGTGGTGGCGCAGGGTTCAGGTGACGCGCGCGACGCTGACTGAGCGGCTCGCGCTTGCCCTGATCCTGCTGGCGGGGCTTGGGCTCCGCGTCTGGCTGCTTACAGGCCCGTTCGGGGAGATCGACGCCGACGAGGCCGTCGTCGGATTGATGGCGCTTCAGATGCCCGGGGAGCTGCCGGCGTTCTACTGGGAGCAGCACTACCTCGGCACGCTGGAGCCGGTCACTGCCGCGCTGCTGTTTGCCGTCGTCGGGCCGTCGGCCTGGGCGCTCAAGCTCGTGCCGGCCCTCTGCTCCGTGGCGTTCGTCGGCCTCGTCTTCGCCGTCGCGCGGGGGGCGTTCGGCGCGGGGCCAGCCCTGCTGGGTGCTGCGTACCTCGCGCTGCCGCCGTCGTTCTTCGCGGCCTGGAGCGTCAAGGCCCGAGGCGGCTATCCCGAGGCGCTGGCGCTCGGCACACTGTGTCTGCTGGCCGCCCAGCGGCTGGCTGACCGGCCAGCGGACACGCGCCAGCGCGCCCTCGGCTGGTGGGGACTGCTCGGGCTGGCGGCCGGGCTGGCGCTCTGGACCCATCCGATGGCGGCGGTGCTGGTGGCAGCAGCCGGACTCTACCTGCTGGGCGCGCTCAGACCGTGGGCCGCCAGCCGCACGGCCCTGGTCGGGCTGGCGCTCCCGCTTGGCGTGGCGGCGGCCGGTTTCCTGATCGGCCTCGGCCCGGCCATAGCCCACAACCTGGCCGGTGGTTTCCCGAGCCTCCGCTTCGCCGCCGAGGGCGGTACCGAGCCGCGCGCCGCCCTGGTCAACCTCTGGGGGCTGGTCCGCTACGGCCTGCCGGTGCTGGTCGGGCTGGCCGAGGGCACGCCGTCCCGGGAGCTGCTGGCCCTGGACTGGCCGACTCGGCCGGGCAGCAGCTGGCTGGTGACGGTGGCGCTCCCGTTGTTCGCGCTCGGCGTCGTCTGGTGGCACCGGCGGTCGCTGGTGGCGCTGGTCGCCGGTGGCGAGGACGAGCGCCGCCGAGCGGCCATCTTCGTGTTGGTACTCCTGCTGGTGCCGCCGTTCGTCGCCGTCAGCCGATTCGCGAACCTCTGGGCCGAGCCGCGCTACGCGCTGCCCGTCTACGCGGCAGCTCCGTTGGTGACCGCCATCATCTGGGAGGTATGGCGGCGGCGGCGCGTCCTCGGCGGTCTGTTGATGGCGCTGCTGCTCGGGTTGAATGTCTGTAGCCTGCTGGCGAGCGACTACCGGCTGTCGCTGCCGACGAGCGCCGGTGCGTCAACGGCGGCGAACCGCGCCGAGTTGATCGCGGCGCTCCAGGCGCGGGACATCGACCGGATCTATACCGACTACTGGCTGGCGTATCCGCTGGCCTTCGAGAGCCGCGAGCGCATCGTGCCGTCCGTCTGGTCGAGCGGGTTCGGGCGGCGGGCCGTCTACTCGCATCTGGTCTCGGTGGCCGAGCGGCCGGCCTTCGTCTTCGCGCAGGGCACGCCCGGCGACGCCGAGTTTCAGGCGCGGCTCGCAGGCGTGGGCGGGCGCGCCGACCGTGAGACCATCGCTGTGTACCACGTCTACACACACGTCGAGCCGCTCGAACCGCTCCGCAAACCGTAGACGCTCGCAAGACGTCTACGCGCTGTCGGCCTCCTCAGGATCGCTTGCGCGGTCCGCGCTGACCTGCTGCTCGGTCCAGGCCTCGCTGCCGATCAGCGGCACGAAGCGCACCCGGCCCAGGTCCGAGACGTCGACGCCGCCGGCCGTGCGCTCGATCACCACCAGCCGCTGCTGCCGCAGCGACCCGACGGGCATCACCAGCCGCCCGCCAACGGCAAGCTGGTCGAGCAGCGACATCGGCACGGACGGCCCGGCCGCCGTCACGATGATGCGGTCGTACGGAGCGCCGGCCGCCCACCCGATCTGCTCTTCAGCCTGGTGGACGGCGACGTGCGCGTAGCCCAGCTCGGCCAACAGGGCGGCGGCGCGCTCACGGAGGGCTGGCACGCGCTCGACACTGGTCACCGACACGCCCATCTCCGCGAGCACTGCCGCCTGGTAGCCCGACCCGGTGCCGATTTCCAGGACGCGCTCGCCGCCGGTCAGCGCCAACGCTTCGGTCATGTTGGCCACCACGATGGGCTGAGAGATCGTCTGATCCAGGCCAATCGGCAGGGAGGTGTTCTCGTAGGCGCGCGCGGCCAGCTCGGGCGGCAGAAAGCGCTCGCGGGGCGCCCGACCGATGGCCAGGAGTATCCGCTCGTCGCGCACGCCCTGATCCCGCAGCTCCTCAAGAAGGCGCTGTCGCTGCTCGGCGTAGGTCATACTCGCCGTCCTCCGCGCATGGCTGCCGCGTCCCGGATCACGCAGGCATGGTACCGCGAAGGCCCGACCGATACGCTCGGAGCATGCGCGGGCGAGCGACATCCGTGCAACATGCATGTGCGCTTCGATCAGATGCAAGGAAGCGTCGAATGCGACCTGCTGACGGCTTCTTCCGGACGTTCTTTGACCGGATTCACACCAGAAACTGCCTGAGAGCCCCTGGCCGACGCCCTAAAATCCCCTTTTGCTTGTGGTACAAGGAACGTACCGACGCTTCAGCAGAGAGATTGACGGGGGACGTGTCGCTGTGAGCAAGGGCTCGCCGCTGCGGATCCTGCTCGTCGACGAGTCGCCAGGAGCCGAAGCCCGCGTTTCGGACTGGATCTGTGGGGATCTCCCGCTCGCCGAAGTGCACCAGGCGCCCGGCGAGGCTGCGCTCTGCGAGGCACTGGCCCATTGCCAGTTCGACGTGGTCATTACCGAGTCGCGCCTGTCCTGGACGGACGGACTGGGCGTGCTCGACGCCGTCCGCAACGCGCGACCAGAGCATCCGGTCCTGATGCTGACCGAGTACGGCGACGAGGATCTGGCCGTCTCGGCGCTGCAGGCCGGCTTTGACGCCTACCTGCGGAAAGGGCCTGACCAAAGCGGGCGGCTGGCTGCGGCGGTCAGCGCCGCGCTCAAGACGGCGGACGAGCGGGCTGCCCGCCGACGCGCGGAACAGGCGCTTTTCGAGAACGAGGCGCGTCACCGGGTGATTGTCGAGGGTGCGTCGGACGTCATCGTCACGATAGACGTGCACGGCATCATGGAATCGGTCAATCCGGCGGTGATGGCCGTCTTCGGGTACGAGCCGCGTGAGCTGATCGGAAAGAACGTCTCGATGCTGATGCCGTCAGCCATCGCCGTCGAGCATGACGGCTACCTGGCCCGTTATCTCGAGACCGACGAGCCGCACATCATCGGCATCGGGCGGATCGTCGAGGGGCGGCGCAAGGACGGCGCCGCCGTCAAGATCGATCTTGCCGTCAGCGAGATCCGACTGGGTGGCCGCCGCCTGTTCACGGGCATGATGCGCGACATCGGCGAGCGGCTGCGGGCGGAGGAGGAGCGCCTGCTGCTGCTCGAACGGGAGCGGCAGGCGATTGCCGAGACCCGCCGTGAGGCGACGGAAAAGTCGCTGATCTTGCAGCAGATGCTCGACGCGGTGATTGTCACCGACCGAGACGGGCGAATCGTCCTCGTCAATGCCGCGGCCGGGCAGGTGCTGGGCGTGGATTCCGAGCAGCTTGTCGGCCTGCCGATCCACCGTCAGTCGTGGCAGACCCTGGACGAGCAGGGCCTGCCGGTCGCGCTTGAGGACCGCCCGATCATTCGCGCATTGCGCGGAGAGCAGTTCAGCGCCGTCTACCGGATGAAGACGGCAGATGCCCGCGATCTCGTGGTACGGGCGGCGAGCGCGCCCGTGCGGGACGAGACCGGGCAGATCGCCGGCGCGGTGCACGTCGTCCACGACATCACGGACGAGGTCGCGCGCGAGCGGCAGGTTGCCCAGGGCGCGAAGCTGCGCGCGCTCGGCCAACTGGCGGGCGGCGTTGCGCACGACCTGAACCAGTACCTCGGACTGGTCGTCGGGTACGGCGACCTGGCGCTCCAGGAGCTTGAACGGCCGGCGCTCGACCTGGACAGCGTGCAGGATTCGGTGCACACCATGATTCGCGCGGCCGTCGACGGGGCCGAGGCCGTGCGGCGCCTGCTGCTGTTCGCTCGCCCGGACGCTGAGGGCACCAAGAGTCGCGTGGATCTGGACGACGTGCTGCGCCAGGTTGCCAAGCTCACGGCTCCCCGCTGGCGAGACGCGGCCCAGCAGGAGGGCCGCACGATTCAGGTGAGCCTGGAGGTCGAAGGCGATGTTGCCATCGATGGCTGGCCCAGCGACCTGCGCGAGGCCTTCACGAACCTCCTGCTCAACGCGGTGGACGCGCTGCCCGATGGTGGATTGATTCGGCTGCGGGCGGTCACGCTGGCCTCGCACGTGGTCGTTCAGGTAATCGACTCCGGGGTTGGCATGACGCCGGAAACCCGAGAGAAGCTGTTCGAGCCGTTCTTCAGCACGAAGGGTGAGGGCGGCTCCGGGCTGGGCCTCGCCATCGTGTTCGGGATCGTGGAGCGCCACGACGGCTCGATCGCGGTCCGCAGCGAGCTGGGCGAGGGAACGACCTTCGAGCTGGTCTTCCCGATCGCAGCGCAGGGGGAGCCGGCGAGGCCGCCTGACGAGCGTCCGGACGCGGTGCGCCCGCAAACCATCCTGGTGGTGGATGATGAGCCGGCCCTGGTCACGATGCTCTCGCGGATCCTGGAGTCTGACGGCCACACGGTCCTCGTGGCGATGTCCGGTGAGGAGGCGCTGTCGCTGCTGGCGACCTCCTCCGTCGACGTGGTGATCTCCGACCTGGGTATGGGGTCGGGAATGAACGGCTGGGACCTGGCCGCGGCGGTGCAGCAGCAGCCCCACCCGCCTCAGTTCATCCTGACCACCGGCTGGGGCGCAGAGATCGATCCCGACGAGGCACTGGAACGGGGCGTGCGTGCGGTCATCGCGAAGCCGTACCGCCTCCCAGACCTCCGCAAGGTGCTGCAGGAGCTGTAAGCGGGTGCGGCTGGGGCTTCTCGGGCGAACGACGGCTGCCTTGTCGGCGCGTTCGCGGCCTGTGTAGCATCCGTTCCGCGACGAGGCCACCGTCTGCGCCACGACGGCGCTCGACGGCGGCGACCTGTCGCTCGCAGCCCCGCACCGGAGCGTGACGTGTCAGTACACCCATCCGACGACGTGCAGGAGACCAGCTTGCCGGCCGTCGAGACGACGGCTGCCAAGCTGGCGCGCCTTGAGGAGCTGCGGCGTCAGGCGAGGCTAGGCGGCGGGCAGGCCCGCATCGAGCGCCAGCACAACGCCGGCAAGCTGACGGCGCGCGAGCGGCTGGAGCTGCTGCTCGACCCTGACACGTTTCAGGAGATCGACGCCCTGGTGGTGCACCGGTCCGCCGACGCGAGCCTCCCGAGATTCCTGGGTGATGGCGTCGTCACGGGCGTCGGCCGAGTGGACGGCCGCCCGGTCGCCGTGTTCTCGCAGGATTTCACCGTCTTCGGCGGCTCGCTGTCGGAGGCGTACGGCGAGAAGATCTGCAAGCTGATGGATCTGGCGACGAAGTCCGGGCTGCCGGTGGTGGGCCTGAACGACTCCGGCGGCGCGCGGATTCAGGAGGGTGTCGTCAGCCTCGGTGCGTACGCTGAGATCTTCCTGCGAAATACGCTGGCATCAGGGGTCGTGCCGCAGATCAGCGCCATCATGGGGCCGTGCGCCGGCGGCGCGGTCTACTCGCCGGCCATCACCGACTTCACGTTCATGGTCAAGGACACCAGCTTCATGTTCGTGACCGGGCCGGATGTCGTGCGGACCGTGACCCACGAGGTCGTGGACTTCGAGGAGCTTGGCGGCGCGATGACCCACAACGGGCGGAGCGGCGTCGCGCACTTCGCCGTGGACGACGAAGTCTCCTGCCTGCAGGAGATCCGTCGCCTGCTGGCATACCTGCCCTCGAACAACGTGGATGACCCGCCACGGACCCAGCCAACTGACCGTCCGGACCGAGAAGCGCCCGACCTCGACGCGATCATTCCCGACGACCCGACGCGTGCCTACGACATGCACAACGTCATCGGCGCGGTGGTGGACGACGGCGAGTTCATGGAGGTGCAGGAGCACTACGCCCGCAACATCATCGTCGGGTTCGCGCGGCTGAACGGCCGGCCCATCGGCATCGTGGCGCAGCAGCCCAGCGTGCTGGCCGGCGTCCTCGACATCGACTCGTCGACGAAGGCCGCCCGCTTCGTCCGCTTCTGCGACTGCTTCAACATCCCGCTGGTGACGTTCGTGGACGTGCCCGGCTTCCTGCCGGGCGTCGGCCAGGAGCACAACGGCATCATCCGGCACGGCGCGAAGCTGCTCTACGCCTACTGCGAGGCGACCGTGCCGAAGCTGACGGTGATCACCCGCAAGGCCTACGGCGGCGCCTACGACGTGATGTCGAGCAAGCACATTCGCGGGGATGCCAACTTCGCGTGGCCCACGGCTGAGATCGCAGTGATGGGCGTGGAGGGAGCGGTCAACATCATCTTCCGCGACCGCATCGCGAAGGCTGCCGACCCGGACGCGGAGCGCGCCCAACTGACCCGTGAGTACCGCGAGCGCCACGCGAACCCCTACGAGGCGGCGGCGCGCGGCTACGTGGACGAGGTGATCCTGCCGCGCGAGACGCGTCGGAAGCTGATCGCGGCCCTGGAAGTGGTGCGCACGAAGAGGGACACGAACCCGCCGAAGAAGCACGGGAACATCCCGCTGTGACCGGCCGACAGGGCGAGGCGGCGCGCTGATGCCGCCGTTTTCCAAGCTGCTGGTCGCCAACCGGGGCGAGATCGCCGTGCGGGTGATGCGCGGCTGCCGCGAGCTGGGCGTCCGGACCGTCGCCGTCTTCAGCGACCCTGACCGCGCGGCGCTGCACGTGCGGACTGCCGACGAGGCGTACCCGCTGGGCGGATTGACGGCCGCCGAAAGCTACCTGCGGGGCGACCGCATCATCGAGATCGCGCGGGCGGCCGGCGCCGAGGCGATCCATCCTGGCTACGGCTTCCTGGCCGAGAACCCGGACTTTGCGCAGGCGTGCGCCGACGCCGGGCTGGTCTTCGTCGGGCCGCCGCCCGCCGCGATGCGCGCGATGGGCAGCAAGACGGCCGCCCGGACGGTGATGCAGGCGGCCGGCGTCCCGGTCGTGCCCGGTACCCTCGATCCGATCCCGACGCCCGAGGAGGCCGCCAGGATCGCGGAGGGGATCGGCTACCCCATCGCCCTGAAGGCCGTCTCGGGCGGTGGCGGCAAGGGCATGCGGGTCGTCGAGCGGCCGGAGGACCTCGTCGCGTCGTTCCGGCAGGCGTCCGACGAGGCGCTGGCGGCGTTCGGCGATCCGTCGATGTACCTGGAACGGCTGGTGGTTCGGCCCCGGCACGTCGAGATCCAGATCCTTGCGGACCATCACGGCAACGTGGTGCACCTGGGCGAGCGCGAGTGCAGTGTCCAGCGCCGGCACCAGAAACTGGTCGAGGAAGCGCCGTCGCCGGCCGTTGGCCCGGAGCTGCGGGCGCGTATGGGCGATGTCGCGGTGCGGGCGGCGCAGGCCGTGGGCTACACCAACGCCGGCACCTGCGAGATGCTGCTCGACCAGAGCGGTGAGTTCTTCTTCCTTGAGGTGAACGCCCGCCTCCAGGTCGAGCACCCGGTGACGGAGCTGGTGACGGGCATCGACCTCGTCCACTGGCAGCTGCGCGTCGCGGCCGGCGAGCCGCTCGGCTTCAGGCAGGACGACGTGCAGATCCGTGGGCACGCCGTCGAGTGCCGCATCCAGGCCGAAGACCCGTTCCGGCGGTTCTTCCCTTCGACGGGCCGGGTCACCTCCGTGCGCGAGCCGGCCGGCCCCGGCATCCGAATCGATGGCGCGCTCGAACCCGGCCAGGATGTCACGCCGCTCTACGACTCGCTGCTGTCCAAGCTGATCGTCTGGGCCGAGGACCGGCCCCGCGCGCTGGAGCGGATGCACCGGGCGCTTGGCGAGTACGGCATCCTCGGCGTCAGCACGACGACGCCGTTCCACCGGTGGCTGATGCGCCATCCGCCGTTTGTCGTTGGCGACCTCGACACCGAGCTGGTGGCGCGCGAGTGGCAGCCGGCCGACAACGTACCAGACGACCTGCTGGCGCGCGCAGCGATCCTGGCGGCCCTCTCCGAGCACCTGGGACAGGGGCGTGCCGCGGCAGTGGCGGTCGCGCCGGCCGAGCCGGAGCCGCGCTGGCTCCAGTTCGCCCGACGCGCCGGGTTGCGCGTGCCATGAGCGAAGGGAACGGCGTCTCCCGACTGCTGGCCTCGACGGCGTATCGCGTCGAGATCGGCGAGCGCACCGTCACGGTGACGGTGGTGGACCGCGAGGACGGTCGCTACGTGCGCCTGGACGAGGGCGACGAGCAACGGATCGACGTCCTTGCCACGACGACTGACGGTGAGCTGTCGGTGCTGGTCGGTGGATCGGTGCTGCGGGGGCTGATCGGGCGGCAGGATGACCGCGTGACGATGGCGCTGGATGGGCAACTGGTGTCGGCGCTGGTGCTGGACGAGCGCGCCGCCAGACTCGCCAGCGCGGCCGCCGGCGGGCGGCATCGCCACGTCGAGGCGGCCGTGCGCGCGCCGATGCCGGGGCTGGTCGTCAGCATTCCCGTAGACAGGGGCCAGGTCGTGACGCGCGGGGCGACGCTGGTCGTGCTCTCGGCCATGAAGATGCAGAACGAGCTGACGGCCCCGAGCGACGGCATGGTGTCTGAGATCCTGGTCTCGCCCGGCCAGACGGTGGATCAGAACCAGGTGCTGGTGCGCCTGGAGTAGCCAGCGGTCGCCCTTCCGACCCCGACAACGTGAGCGCCCGGCGCCGGCCCCATGTCCCCCGGCTGGCTCCGGGCGCTCGATCTGCAATGGACGCGAGGGCGACGCGTCCTCAGGCCTCAGGCGCCCAGCAGGCGGACGTTGCTGGCGCGCTCACCACGGCCGCGTGGGTCCATGACGATGTCGAACTCGAGCTGCTGGCCCTCGGAGAGCGTGTCGAACACGCCGCCCGGCAGTGCCGAGTGATGCAGGAAAACCTCGTTGCCAGTCTCGGTCTTGACGAAGCCGAAGCCACGGTCGCGAATGAGTCGGGTAATCGAGCCGTTGTGCATGATACGTACTTCCCTCGCGCAGCGCGGCCCGACAGCGTGCCAGAAACAACCCACAGGTGAGCCAGAGTATGGTCTCCCCACGGCGGGGAGAGGACGGGAACGCTGCGCCCTTCCACTTCGGATGATACGGTCGGCGGGCAGCGGCCCGGGAAGATTTTCGACGCGGTTCGGGATGGCGGGGATGACGTGCCACTGGCCCGGCGCGACCTCACGCTGGCGAGGATGTCCCGACGATGACGGGACGCGCGACCCTTGGACGCGGCGTTTACGGCATGCTACCATCCTGTCAAGCCGCATTAGCCTGTGCTTATATTCAGTCGCAGCACGAGGAAAGTCAGGCGGCATGGACATCCTATGAATCGATCTCGGGCAATGCGAACTGTCGTTGCCCTGGTGGTGGCGCTGGTGGTCGCGGTCGTCGCGCTGCCGGCGCTTGGCGCGGTGGCCTCGCCGCTCAAGCAGAACGTGACGCTCACGCTCTACAACGCCCAGCATGTGCCGCTGGCCGAGGCCTGGGTGAGCGCCTTCACGCAGGAGACCGGCATCAAGGTGGAGATCCGGTCTGGCCGCGACCTCGAGCTGGCGAACCTGATCGTGCAGGAGGGGTCCGCCTCGCCGGCCGACGTGTTCATCACCGAGAACTCGCCCGCCATGAGCGTTGTCGGGCAGGCCGGACTGTTCGCCCCGGTGGACACCGAGACGCTGGCCCTGGTGCCGCCACAGCTCTCTTCGGCCTCCGGCGACTGGGTCGGCATCGCCGCGCGGACCACGGTGTTCGTGCACAACCCGAGCCTGCTGCCGGTGTCGTCGGTCCCAGCCTCGATGCTTGACCTCGCGAACCCCGAGTGGAAGGACCGCTTCGGCATCGCGCCGACGGGCGCGGACTTCCAGGCGATCGTTAGCGCCGTGCTCCAGCTCAAGGGCCCCGAGGTGACCGAAGCCTGGCTGCGCGGCCTCAAGGAGAACGCGAAGGTCTACACCGGCAACCGCGCCATCATGACGGCTGCCAACAAGGGCGAGATCGAGGGCGGCATCATCTACCACTACTACTGGTACGGTGACCGCGCCGAGTCCGGCCAGAACAGCGGCAACGTCGAGCTGTACCACTGGATGGGGAAGGATCCCGGCGGCTTTGTCAGCGTGTCGGGTGGTGGCGTGCTGAAGTCCAGCAAGAACCCGGCCGAAGCGCAGAAGCTGTTGCAGTACATGGCGAGCACGGCCGGCCAGAAGATCCTCTCCGACAGCAACGCCCTCGAGTACGCCGTGGGCCTTGGCTCGCCGTCGCATCCGTCCCTGAAGCCGCTGAGCGAGCTGGATCCGCCGGTGGTGGACCTGTCGCAGCTCAACGCGCCGCTGGTCATCGAGTTGATGCAGAAGGCAGGCCTTCTCTGAGTTCTGCCGTTCTGACATCCTCGCCGTCAGCGCCCGCTGCGACCTCCCCGTCGCAGCGGGCGGCTCTCGTTGGCCGGCGCGGCCTGGCTGCCCCCTCGGTGCTGCCGCTCGCCGGCCGGGCGCTGGCGATCCTCACCGCCCTGGTCACGCTGATCCCGCTGTTCTACGTCGTGGTGTACACGGTCTCGACCGGCTGGGCGACCTCCTACGAGCTGCTGGTGCGCCCGCGCGTCGGCGAATTGCTCTGGAACACCGTTCGCCTTGAGGTGGCCGTGGTGGCGGCCAGCGCGCTGTTCGGCGTCCTCGCCGCCTGGCTCACCGAGCGGTCGTCGCTTCCGTTGCGGTCGATGTGGAGCGTTCTGCTGGTCGCGCCGTTGGCGATCCCGTCGTTCGTCCACAGCTTCGCGTGGGTCTCGCTGACCTCGGCCGTCGAAGGGTACGCCGGGGCCGTGCTGATCGTCACGCTGTCGCACTATCCGTACGTATACCTGCCGGTTGCCGCCGCCTTGCGCGGCCTGGATCCGCGCCTGGAGGAGAGCGCCCGCTCGCTGGGCTTCGGGCCGTGGCGCACCTTCTGGGCCATCGTGACGCCACAGCTGCGGCCGTCGCTGCTGGGCGGCATGCTGCTGGTGACGCTTCACCTGCTGGCCGAACTCGGCGCGCTGGAGATGCTGCGCTTCCCGACCTTCACCACGGCGATCTACGACCAGTACCAGTCCACCTTCAACAGCGCTGCCGCCAACATGCTGGCGAGCGTCCTGGTGACGGCCTGCGTGCTGGCGCTCCTGGCCGAGCTGACGCTGCGCGGGCGGGGACGGTACGCGCGGATCGGCGCGGGGACGCCTCGGCCGGCGACACGCGTGCGGCTCGGGCTGCTCGCGCCGGTCGTGCTGGCTGGCCTCCTGCTGGTCGCCGTGCTCTCGCTGGGCCTGCCGCTGGCGATGCTGGCCTACTGGGTGGCCATCGGCTCGTCAACGGCGATCCGGCTGCCGCTGCTCGTGCAGACCACGCTCAGCTCGATCTCGCTCGGGCTGGCCGGCGCGCTCATCGCGACCGCGCTTGCGACGCCCGTCGCCTGGCTGGCGGTGCGGCGGGGCGGCCTCCTCAGCACGCTAACGGAGCGCGCAACCTACGTCGCCCACTCGCTGCCGGGCATCGTCGTGGCGCTCTCGCTGGTGGCGATCACCATCCGCGTGGCAAAGCCGATCTACCAGACCACGCCGTTGCTGCTCACGGCCTACGTCATCCTCTTCTTCCCGCTGGCGCTGGTCAGCATCCGGGCGGCGCTGGCCCAGGTGCCGCCGGTCCTGGACGATGTCGGCCGCTCGCTGGGCAGCGGTCCGTTCGGGGTGCTGCGGCGGGTGACCTTGCCGCTGATCTGGCCCGGCCTCGGGGCGGCCGTCGCCCTGGTGTTCATCGCCGTGTCCACCGAGCTGACGGCCACGCTGCTGCTCTCACCCATCGGAACGCAGACGCTGGCGACGCGCTTCTGGAGCCACGCCGAGAGCATCACCTACGGCGCGGCGGCGCCGTACGCTGCTATGATGGTCGCGATCTCTGCGCCGATGACGTACCTCGTCACGCGGCGCGCAGGTTTCGGCCGGAGTTGATGCTCGATCTCCTCGTTTCGCAACTCACGAAGTCGTTCGGCGAGCATCAGATCCTTCACGGCGTCGATCTGGCGGCGCCGGCTGGTACGCTGACGGCGATCCTCGGGCCGTCCGGCTGTGGCAAGACGACGCTGTTGCGGCTGGTGGCCGGCTTCGAGTCGCCGGACAGCGGCGAGATCGTCCTCGGGGATCAGCCGCTCTTTGCCAGTGGGCGGTCCGTCCCGCCGGAGCGCCGGCAGATCGGCTACGTGGTGCAGGAGGGTGCGCTCTTCCCGCACCTGACGGTGGCCGAGAACATCCGCTTCGGTCTGCGCCTGCCGAAGGATGCCGCTCAGCGGCGTGCGCTGGAGCTGCTGGAGATGGTGGGCCTCAACACGACCCTGGCCGCTCGCTACCCGCATCAGCTTTCCGGTGGCCAGCAGCAGCGCGTCGCACTGGCCCGCGCGCTGGCCCCCGCTCCGAAGGTCGTGCTGCTGGACGAGCCGTTCGCGTCGCTCGACGCCGGCCTGCGCGACAGCACCCGCCGAGCCGTGGCCGAGCTGCTGGCGCAGACCGGCACGACCGTCATCCTGGTCACTCACGATCAGGCGGAGGCGTTGTCGCTGGCGCAGCAGGTCGCGATCATGCGGCAGGGCCGGCTGCTCCAGATCGCCAGCCCACACGACCTGTACCGCCACCCGGTCACCGCCGAGGTGGCGGCCTCCATCGGCGAGACGGTCGTGCTGCCGGCCGTTGTGCATGACGGGCAGGCGACGTGTGCGCTGGGGAGTCTGCCAGTTCAGGCCGGTGCGCCGACCGGGCCGCGCGAGATCCTGCTGCGACCGGAACAGCTTGCGATGCATCCGGACGCGCAGGATGCCGGCACGCCCGCGACGGTTCGTTCGGTGACCTTCTACGGGCACGAGTCGCAGGTGCGGCTGGAGCTTGCCGATGGCACGCAGGTGACGGCCCGGCCGGCCGGCCACGCCACGCCGGCCGTGGGGGAGCAGGTTGGCGTGGTGGTGCAGGGCGCGGCGCATGCGTTTGCAGACGCACCCGCCGCACCGGGCGCCGGTGCGCGAACAGCGGCCGGTTGACGGGCGGCCAGGGGTACGTTGCCGGGCGGCCACGGTGGCGGGGTAGCGCCCGGACGCGGTAGCATCGCTCTGCCCAGCATCCTGGGCAGTCCGACGCGAGGCGAAGGCGTGCATTCGCGTCTGGGTAGGCCGCGAGTGACACCTGGACGCCGGTCCAGCAGGCTGTAGCTGCTGCGGGGCGCGGCGCGACGAAGGGGTGGGAGCCAGTGAAGGCTGAGATCATTGCCGTCGGAACCGAGCTGCTGCTCGGCGAGATCCTCGACACGAACTCGCAATACCTCGCCCAGCAGCTGACCGGGCTGGGCATCGACCTCTTCTACGTGACCCACGTGGGCGACAACATGGGCCGGCTGAGCGGCCTGGTGCGGCAGGCGCTCGACCGTTCGGACGTGGTCATCATGACCGGCGGCCTCGGCCCGACCGAGGACGACCTGACGCGCGAGGCCATCGCCGCCTGCCTGGGCGAGGAGATGACCGTGCGGCCGGAGCTGGAGGAGGTGCTGCGCGGCTGGTACGCCAAGCGCAACCGCCCGATGCCGGCCATGAACATCAAGCAGGCGACGCTGATCCCCTCGGCCAGCGCCATCGACAACCCGATTGGCACCGCGCCCGGCTGGTTCGTCGAGAGCGACGGCAAGAAGATCGCCTGTATGCCGGGCGTCCCCCACGAGATGAAGAAGATGTGGGAGGAGCAGGTTGCACCGCGCCTGGGGATGGGCGGCGGCGGCGTCCTGGTCACCCTGACGCTCAAGACGGTGGGCATCGGCGAGTCGAACGTGGCCGAGGTCGTGCAGGGGCTGATTCACAACCCGAACCCGACCCTGGCGACCTACGCCAAGCAGGATGGCGTCCACCTCCGCATCGCCGCCAAGGCCGAGACCCGCGACAAGGCGAACAGCATGATCGCGGACTTCGAGGCGCAGGTGCGGGATCTGACGCACCACTGGATCTACGGCATCGACGACGAGACCCTGGCGGGCGCGATCGGCAAGCTGCTGGTCAAGCAGGGCCTGACCGTCGCCACGATGGAGTCGGCGTCGGGGGGGCTGCTGGCCAGCTACTTCACGGATACGCCGGGCTGCTCGGACTGGTTCGTCGGCGGGACGGTCGCCTACTCGGCGGCGGTCAAGGTGGCCTCTGGTGTACCGCAATCCACGATCGACGCGCACGGGACGGTGGCCTCTGAGACGGCGCTGGCGATGGCGACCGCCGCCCGCAAGACCCACGGCGCGAGCGCTGGCCTGGGCATCACCGGCGTGGCCGGCCCGAGCGAGGTCGAGGGGAAGTCGGTGGGCACGTTCCACATCGCGCTCGATTTTCAGGGGCAGACGCGGGTCGTCGATTCGCACTGGTCCACGACGCGGTCGGAGCTGAAGCGCCGGTCCGTGTTCGACGCGTTGTACATCCTGTGGCGGGCGCTCGAAGATCGCGAGGAAGCGGCGGCGGCAGGAGTCGGGGGTGTCGGACGGGCGTGAGCGTCTGACGCCGCGCGTCCGCCGCGTCCTGGCGATGGCCGAGGATGAGGCGGTCGCGCTGCGGCAGTCCGAGGTTGGGACGGAGCACCTGCTGCTCGGGCTGCTGCGCGAGGGGCGGGGGCTGGCGGCGCGCGCCCTGCATCAGCTTGGCGTCGAGCCAGCCGAGCTGGCGCAGCGCATCCGCGCGCGGCTCGCTCCGGCGTCGTTCGGCCCCGATGGGCCGATCGAGCTTGGCCCCGGCGCACAGGCGGCGCTCGCGATGGCCCGAACCGAGGCCGCCCGCCTCCACCACGACTATGTGGGTACGGAGCACCTGCTGCTCGGGCTGCTGCGCGACGGTGAAGGCCCGGCTTTCGTCACGCTCTCGGGCGTCGGCGTGACGCTGGCGAGCGCGCGGCAGCAGGTCATCGCGATCATGAATGAGTCCACGCCGGAGCTGCCGGGTGGACGGTCTGAGAGCATCGCCATCCTGCGCGGGCGGGGCCGCGGCGGGCGGACGAGTGACGCCGGCTCCGATGACGTGGCGGACCTCGCCCCCGAACGCTGCGGACACTGCGGACGGCTGCGACGCTCGGAGTGGCGCTACTGCCCGTTCTGCGGCGAGCGCTGGCCCTACTGCGACCGGTGCGACCACCCGGTGCCGGCCCTGGCGGGTGTACGATTCTGCCCGCGGTGCGGCACCATGCTGCCAGACGACGAGCACAGGTAGGCGGGCGGTCCGCGCTGGCGGGCCGGCCGCGGAAGGGACCACGGCGGCGTGAGCGAAGATCGGGCGTCCTGGGAGGCTTCCGTCCTGCGCAAGGCGCGCGAGCGCGCACCCGAGCGGCGCGAGCGGTTCGAGACATCGTCCCAGATCCCGATTCAGCCCCTCTACACCGCCGACGACCTGGCGGACTGGGACTCCCAACGGCAGATCGGGTTTCCAGGGGAGCCGCCGTACACGCGTGGCGTCCAGCCGAACATGTACCGTGGCCGCCTCTGGACGATGCGCCAGTACGCCGGGTACGCCAGCGCCGAGGAATCGAACGCACGGTACCGGTACCTGCTGGAGCGCGGCCAGACCGGCCTCTCGGTGGCGTTCGACCTGCCCACGCAGATGGGGTACGACTCGGACCATCTCATGGCCGAGGGCGAGGTCGGGAAGGTTGGGGTAGCCATCGACTCGCTCGACGACATGGAGCTGCTGTTCGCCGGCATCCCGCTGGACCGCGTCAGCACCTCGATGACGATCAACGCGACGGCTCCGATCCTGCTGGCGCTCTACGTGGCCGTCGGCAAGAAGCAGGGCGTCCCGCTGTCGAAGCTGAGCGGCACCGTCCAGAACGACATCCTCAAAGAGTTCATCGCCCGGGGCACCTACGTCTACCCGCCGGCCCCGTCGATGCGGCTGGTCACGGACGTCTTCGCGTACTGCACGCAGGAGCTGCCGGCCTGGAACTTTATCAACGTCAGCGGTTACCACCTCCGCGAGGCCGGCGCGACCGCCGTCCAGGAGCTGGCCTTCACCCTGGCGAACGCCATCAGCTACTGCGAGCATGCCGTCGCGGCGGGGCTGCCCATCGACCAGTTCGCTCCGCGCCTCGCCTTCTTCTTCGACAGCCATAACGAGCTGTTCGAGGAGGTGGCGAAGTTCCGGGCCGCGCGGCGGATGTGGGCGAAGATCACCCGCGAGCGCTTCGGGGCGACGAACCCGCGCTCGTGGATGCTGCGGTTTCACACCCAGACGGCCGGCGTGACCCTCCAGGCGCAGCAGATCGAGAACAACGTGGTCCGCGTGACGATCCAGGCGCTGGCCGCCATCCTGGGCGGGACGCAGTCGCTCCACACCAACGCGCGTGACGAGGCGCTGGCGCTCCCCACCGAGGAGTCGGCCAAGCTGGCGCTGCGGACCCAGCAGGTGCTCGCCCATGAGAGCGGCGTGGCCGACGTCGTCGATCCGCTGGCAGGCTCGTACTTTGTCGAGTCGCTGACAGACCAGGTGGAGGCGGCTGCCTGGCGCTACATCGAGCAGATCGACCAGCTTGGCGGGGCGCTGCGGGCCATCGAGCATGGATACGTCCAGGCCGAGATTCAGGAGAGCGCCTACCGCTTCCAGCAGGAAGTCGAGCGGAACGACCGGGTGATCGTCGGGGTCAACCGCTTTGCCGACGAGGAGGTCGGCGCCACCGCCGAGATCCTCAAGGTCGATCCCGCCGTGCGCGACCGGCAGATCGCGCGGATCCAGGCGCTGAAGGCTCGCCGCGACGAGGCCGAGGCGCAGGCGAGGCTGGCGGCGCTCGAAGCGGCGGCGCGCAGCACCGAGAACACGATGCCCCGCATCCTGGCGTGCATCGAATCGCTGTGCACGCTGGGTGAGATCTCGGATACGCTGCGGCGCGTCTTCGGCGAGGCGACCGAGCTTGGCGCGCTCTGAACCGACGATGCTCCGCTGAGTCGCACGATCCGGAGCGCGCCGAGCGTCCGGCAGACGTATAATTCTGGACAGATTGTGGTCCCTGCCCTCGTAGCTCAATCGGACAGAGCGGCGGCCTTCTAAGCCGTTGGTTGGGGGTTCGAGTCCCTCCGGGGGTACCACTGGCGGCGCTGACGCGCTCAGGCAGCCGCGTCGGGCAGGCGCTTTCAGGCGGGCGCTCCGGGCAAAGCGGGCCGGCCGCGAGCGAATCGGCTCACCCTGGAACCAGGACACAGTACAGCCCTGGCCCCCTTCTTGCACGGTACGATTATTCGACACCGTCTAACTATTCGCTCGTTGACGATAACGGGGAATGACGACCTTCGTGTCATGAATCTTGCGTAGTGGGGTAGGTAGACGCAGGAGACGGCGCAGGGGGCGCCGTGCTGCGAGAATCGGAGGACAGGCTCATGCACACGCTTGTGCGGGCGCTCATCGTGGCGCTGCTCATCGGCGGTTCCGTGTTCTGGGTACCAACGGCGGCCACCATCGCGGCCACGCCGTTTGGCGACGGTTCGTCATCGGTCCGCAGTCCCGCGCTGGCCGACAACGACGACAACAATGACGATGATGACAACAATGAAGACGATGACAATGCTGCCGACGACAACGGCAACGACAATGCTTCCTCGGATGACAACGGCAACGACAACTACTCGGACAACGACAACGACGTGAGCACGTCGCCGTCGTCGGACGTGCCAACCGACACGTCGAGCGTAGGCGCGAACGTGCAGAACGGCGACCTGACCATCGAGCTGTGGCGCTCCGACGAGCGGCCAGTCTACAACCGGTCGTTCATGATCGCCGTGAAGGGCGATGGCGCGCCGATTGAGCGGGTCTGGTGGTGGGCCGAGGGGCCGGGCGGCAACGGCGGCGACGATCTGGCGCACATCGGCGTCCAGAGCTTCGACTGCGGCGGCTCGCAGCCCTGCAACCCCAACTGGACCGTGGTGGCGCGCAACGTGGGCTTCTACAACATCCACGCCCGCGTCCGGGACACGTCCGGCCGCGAGGTTCAGACCGACTGGTACGTGCTGGTGTCGGAGAACCCGCGCTCCGGTTGATCGCTGACCCGGTTACCAGCGCGTCGCACCGGACCCCCGGGCGGCGCACCTTACACGAGGGGTGGGAGTCCGATCGGCTCCCACCCCTCGTGTGCTGATGATCGCGGCACGGCGAGCGCCGTCACCAGGCCGGCTCGGCGCCGGCCGTCGCGTAGCCCGTGGGCTTCATCAGGCGGGCGGACCGAGGATCGCGCTGCTCTGGTGCGTCGGTGGGTGGCGCATCAGTGGGCAAGGTCAGGTGTATCGCCATCGAGGCGGGCGGCGGCGTGAGCGGGCTGGTCGTGGATGGTGTGGTCGGCGTGGCATCCGCCATGGGCAGGCTCACGATCAGGGGACGGTCATCCGGGGCGTGCGGCTGCCACTGTGCGCTGTACGCCGCTCCCGAGCGCCCCTGCGCGAGCTCGGCGTCCAGGCCGCCGATGTTTGCCGGCGAGGCCGAGGGCATCAGCAGGGATTCCGCGAGCAGGTACGCGCCGCCGAAGCTGCCGACGAAGCCCAGGGCGATGCTCGACAGAAGCAGGCGAAGGTCGGTGTTCATGCTTCTGGAAACGCTCGACGGATGACGACGTCGTGAACGTGTCGCCACACCACCATGACAGCACGTCCCGGCCTGGCGGGGCCCGGCACAACAAAACGGCCGCACAGGTCTCTGTGCGGCCGCTCTGCGGGAGGGGAAGGGGATTCTGGGAAGGGAAGAAGGGAGTGCCGGGCGAGTGTCAGGCGACGCGCGCCAGGCGCGGGGTCGTCGTCGTGCGGGCGGGCGGGGTGAGCGCGCGGCGCAGGTTGACCAGCGCGCGGGCCTGGAGCTTCTTGACGGCTTCCTCGGAGCGGCCCATCGTCGCGGCGGTCTCGGCGACGCTCATGCCCTGGAGGAAGCGCAGCTCGACAGCCTGTCGCTGCTCGGCGGTCAGACGCGCCAGGGCTGGCTCCAGCGTGTGGCGGTCGAGCACGCTGCTGTACTCGGAGGTCGTCTGGCGCTCCGGCATCTCGGCGACGGCGTCGAGCGGCTGCGCGTTCTGGCGGGGCAGGGTGCGGAGGTAGTCCACCAGCTGGTTGTGCGCGATGCGGTAGAGCCACGCTGTGAAGGGCAGGCCGCGCTCGACGTACCGATCCAGCTTCTCGTACAGCTTCACGAACACGTCCTCGGTCAGATCCTCGACAACCTCATCCGAGCCCTCAAGGCGGCGGCGGAGGAAACGGTAGACCAGCGGTCGGTACTGCTCGTAGAGCGTCGCGAAGGCGAGCTGATCGCCCTGCTGAGCCCGCGCCACCAGCGCGGCGGCCTGCTGCGCGGTCAGTGTCTGCTCAGTCGTCGTCGCCATCGCCGTCGTCGCCATCTCTGTCGCCATCGTCCCTGTCCCCTTCGCGCCTTGCCGTTCGTTCGGCCCTGCTGCGTTCCTCCCGTAGTGTGGGGCAGGAGGCGTGAGGCCGCCGTTAGCGTGATGGGTTTCGGCGTCAGATTGGCGTCAGGTTTTTCAACACACTGGGTTGCACATCCTGACGCCTGACGCGAGGGCTACGGGAGTTCGGGCGCGCCGTCCGGTGCAGCGCCGTCCGGCAGACGCTGCATCCGCGAGTATTCGGCGGCGATCTCGCCAGTGAACCGGTCGACGGTTGCGCCGAGGTCGCGCAGCCGCTGCTCGAACTCCAGGGCGTCAAGGCTCCGGAAACGGTCGAGATCGGCCAGGGACCGCCAACTGTGCACCACGAGGAGCTGACGCTGCCCCTCGACGGGCTGCTGGAAGCGGTACAGCTCTCGTGAGGCCAGGGACGGACTCGCCACCATGCTGCGGCGGGTCGGACCCAGGAGAAACGTCTCGACGGCGTGGAGGTGCTCGGCAGCCATGGCGATGGTGACGCAGGCGACGACGCCTGGACGCTCGTTCATCCGCTCGAACAGGTGCAGGCGGTCGAGCGTGTCGATGGTCGCCGTGGGGCCGGCCGCTTCCATCGCGAGGCGCAGCTCGGCGGACCCGCGATGCGCCTCGTACGCCGCCTGGTTCTCCCACTCGCTGATGGCGAGCAGGGAGGTCGGCTCGTGGAGGCGCTGAAAGACGCGGGCCGCGTGGCGGCCGGGCGCGTTCATCCGTGACGCCGCGAAGTTGTCGCGGATGGCCGCCAGCAGCATCGGCAATCGGTCAGGCCAGGCCTGCTGACGGATCGCCACGAAGAACGGCATCGGACAGCCCCTGCGCGATGGTCGCTAGCTCGACGGAGACGCGCAACGCGCATCCACAGATCGATGGTAGCGGATACGCGAGCCCGGGTGAGGCGACTCCGCTGGGCGCGAGCGTGCACCACAGTGCCACCGTGTGCCGCACCTTGTCACCATATCGGGCACGCCTGGGCCGGCGACCCCAGACTGTGATGCCGGAGATGCTCGCAGCGTCGCCTTCGCGAGTACCGTGGCGGGAACTCCGATGGCGAGGTTGACACATGGGCTGTTGGGCAGTGCGGCGTGGGCTGCTGGCGGGGGTGACCGCGCTGGCGGTCGTGCTGAGTGGCGCGCCGGCATACGTGCTGGCCGTGGAGTACGTCCCGACCGAGCGTCCGGGCAACCTGACCCCGAGTCAGCTCTTCAGCGGCCGTTCGTTGACGCCGCGGGAGGCCCAGGCAGCTTGCGGACCAGCGGCGGCCGTGGCGTTTGCCCGGGCCGTGGGCCGCACCATCTCGTTGGACACAGCCGTCGCGGTGGCCCGTGAGGTGGGCTGGACCCCGACCTATGGGATGACCGGCCCCTGGGGACAGCTCAGCCTGCTCACGCGGCTCAAGATCCCGGCCACGCTGGAGGTGGGGGTCAACCAGGCGAGGATCGTGCGGGAGCTGCAGGCCGGGCGGCCCGTGATCATTCGGACGGGCGGGCGCGGCACCACCGATCAGCCAGGACACTACTTTGTGGCCGAACGGTACGACGCCGCGAGCGGCAAGTTCGATCTGGCGCAGAGCGCGATGGTGCTGCGCTCGGCGGCGGGCCGCCGCTGGTTCAGCATGCAGGAGATCGGCGCGCTGGGGACCGGCGTGCCGACGCACACGCTGTTTCTCTCGCCCGCGAGCGCGACCGCGTCCGCTGGCTCGGGTGTGGTCGCGGCCATGTCCGTGCGGCCTGCAACCCCCATCGGGGTCGGGAGCCTCGTCGTCGAGACCGGCGGCCTGGGCGCGCGACTGCGCGCGGCGCCCGGCACGGATGGCCGCATCGTGACGGTGGTTGCGGATGGCACGCGGCTGGTAGACGGTGGCGCAACGCAAACGGTAGCGGGCCGCGTCTGGCAGAAGGTGATCTCGGGCGGGACCGTCGCCTGGATCGACAGCGGCCTGCTGAAATGAGCGCCGGGGGCCGCGTGCCCCCCGGCAGGATCGCCCTATTGCAGCCGGCGGAACTTGCGGCGCTTCCACCAGCGCTGCACGCTCGCCCAGACCGTTGGCTGCGAGGCTCCGTAGTTGGAACCGTAGCCAACGTCCCGGTCTCGCCAGCGCTTTGTGCCACCACCCTGGCTGCGCCGGCTGGCGACCGAGAGGGCGATGGCCAGCACGAAGAACAGGATGCTGAGCAGGCTGGCCCACCGGGCGATGTCGGCCATGTTCGGGAAGATGCTCAGGCCGAAGGCGACCGCCACCAGGAAGATGCTGGCGATCATGAATTGCTCGACGGGCGAGTAGCGCAGAAACGTCCGCAGGATGCCCGACGCCCCCGACATCATCGGTGCGCTCTGCCGCGTGACACGGCGGCTGACTGGCTCCCGCTTCAGCTTCGCCTCACGGCGCTGCAAGAGCTCGTCGATCTCGCGCTCCCATTGCTGGGGCATGGTGCTCAGCACCCTCTCAGGGGGTTCGGCCGGCCGGACCGGCAGTCCCCTCCATTATAGGTGCGCGGCGAGGTCAGGACAACTGGTACGGCACTGTGACGCGGGCCTCCCGTGTGGAGATCGTCAGGGCCGACCGGGGGTTGGCGCGGCGTCAACCTGGAGCAGGTACTGCGCCGGCACCCAGCCTTGCACACCTCGGGCCTCGTGCTCCGTCAGGCGCCAGTTCTGCGCCTGGACCGTCTGCTCTGGACCGACCAGCCGCAGTAAGGCGCCCTCGGCGACGGCCGGCTGGATGCGCTGGCTCTGCGAACCCGGCTCCTCGCGCAGGAACACGCCGAGGCCGTTCGTGTTGACCACGCGGGCGTACCGCGCAGGCTCGGCAGTGGGCGAGGGCGGCGGTGGGGCCGCAACCGGCGATGGCGCGGGGATCGGCGTGGCCAGTGTCAAGGCCGGCGTGGCTGCCCGCGTGGGGAGGGTCGTCGGCTCGACGCGGACTGTCGGGGACGGCGCCGGCTTCGGGCGGAAATCGGCGATCGAGGGCAGGCGGTTGGCGCTCAAGTACACCAGGCTGATCGTTGCCACGATGACGAAGCCGAACAGCACCACTGTGGCGATGTGCCACCAGCGAAGGGAGAAGCCGGTTGCGCGGCCGTCAAACGGACGCCCGCACCATTCACATTGTGCTGCCTCAGGAAGATTGCGCCCTTGACAGCCTGGGCAGACCTGTACACTCATGAGTTGAAGAAACCGCCTCCACTGCGGGCCTCAGCACGACGCCCGGACGCGACGGAGGACCGACGTAGCATAGGGGCGCCTCACAGCCCTGTCAAGATCGGCCCTTCGAGTACACCGTGGAATAGGGGTTTCATTGATACTGGCCGCATCGCAGTGATACGCTTTTTCTGCGCCAGAGTGGGAACTCTTGACGCATCGGAGTGCCTGGATCCATGCCCACCGTCATCGCCGTAGCGAACCAGAAGGGGGGCGTCGGTAAGACGACGACGACCACCAATCTGGGTGCTGCACTGGCACGCCAGGGACAGCGCGTCCTCCTGATCGACATGGATCCTCAAGGCAATCTGACGAGCGCCGTGGGCATCTCCAAGTCGACGGAGCAGACGGTTGCTGAGGCCCTGCTCGACTATCGTGCGCCGCTGCCGGTGGTCAAAGTCTCCAACGGCACCGGCCAGGTCGATGTGACCCCCGCGACCCTCTCGCTGGCGTCCGCCGAAGCGGCGCTGATGAACAAGCTCGGCCGCGAGCAGCGTCTGCGGGACCAGATCGCGCGGTACGCGGCCGGCTACGACTTCGTCCTGATCGACACGCCGCCCTCGCTTGGCCTGCTGACGATCAATGCGCTGGTGGCAGCAGATTGCGTGCTGATCCCCACCGAGGCCCGTTTCTTCTCGCTGCAAGGCCTCCAGATGATCGAAGAGAGCATTCAAGAGGTGCTCTATCTCAATCCGAAGCTCCAGATCATCGGCATCCTGCTCAGCAAGCTGGACCGCCGGCTGCGGGAGGAGAAGCAGGTGTCCGAGTATCTCCGGGAGCGCTGGGGTGCGCTCGTCTTTGAAACCGAGGTTGGCACCAGCAGTAAAGTGCTTGAGGCCAGCTCGGCCGGCACGTCGGTCTTCGGCTACCAGGGCGCTGAGCGCGCCGCTGACATCTACACCGCACTCGCGAAGGAGGTACTACGCCGTGGCCAGGTCTGACCGTCCGCATGGTGGGTTCGACCCGTCTCGGCTCGAGGAGCCGAGCCGACCGGCCGCGGTCGTACCCAGGATCGTCGAGGCGCCGTTCGCGACGGCCGCCAAGGGCTTCACCGAGGTCAAGATCGTCGGCGTCGGCGGCGGCGGCGGGAACGCCGTCAACCGCATGGTCGAAGCTGGCGTGCCAGGCGTCGAGTTTATCGCGGTCAACACCGACGCGCAGGCGCTTGCGAACTCCAGCGCGCTCCGCAAAATCCTGCTCGGCGGCCGGTCCGGGCGCGGCCTGGGTGCGGGCGGCAAGCCCGAGGAGGGCCTGAAAGCCGCGCAGCTGACGCAGCACGAGATCGTGGACGCACTCGAAGGGGCGGACATGGTGTTCGTGACGGCGGGGATGGGCGGCGGCACCGGCACCGGTGCGTCGCCGGTCGTGGCCGAGGCGGCACGGGCGGTCGGCGCGCTCACCGTTGGCGTGGTCACCCTGCCGTTCGGGTTCGAGGGCAATCGCCGTCTCAAGAACGCAATGCAGGGCATTGAGGAACTGCGCACCAACGTCGATGCGCTGGTGGTCATCCCGAACGACCGTCTCCTCAAGATGGCCGACAACCAGATGACCGTCGTGGATGCCTTCAGGCTGGCGGATGACGTGCTGCGGCAGGGCGTCCAGGGCATCTCCGACCTTGTGACCCAGACCGGCCTGATCAACCTCGACTTCGCCGACGTCAAGGCCGTGATGGGCAACGCTGGCACCGCGCTGATGGCGATGGGTGAGGCCGTGGGCGAGGAGCGCGGGGCCGAGGCGGCACGCGCGGCCATCACCAGTTCGCTGCTGGAGACGTCGATTGAGGGCGCGACCGGCGTCCTGATCAACGTCACCGGCGGGGCTGACCTGACGCTGCACGAGGTCACCGAGGCCGCGAACGTCATCTCCGAGGTCGTGGACCCGAGCGCGAACATCATTTTCGGCGCGGTCATCCACCCGCGCTACCAGAAGGAGCTGCGCGTCACCGTCATCGCGACGGGGCTGCGGACCGGCCCGTCCGAGCGTGGTCTGCGTCGGGTCGAGCCATCGCGTGAGGCTGCGCCACGCGACCGCGAGCGACTGGCCCGCCGCGAGACGCTGGAGCTTCCCTACGAGGATGCTCGCCCGCGCCGCGAGTCCCGGCGCGACGATGAGCGCGCCGCGCCCCCGGACGACGCGCGCACCTCGTGGCGGCGACGGCCGAGCGGCTCCCCGCTGGACGACGACGACGATATCGACCTGCCGTCGTTCCTGAGGCGGCGGCGCTAGCCCGGGTCAGATCAGCGTCGGACGCCCCCGCGCGTTGGGCCGCGCGGGGGCGTCTTCATGTCGTGGCCCGAGCAGCACTGCGTGCCGCGGCGCTGCTCACTCGTTGGTGAGGTGGATCTTGACCGCGCCCGTGCCCTTGTCCGCTGCCATCTTGAAGGCGGCGGGGGCCTCGGCCAGCGGGAAGGTGCGGGTCACCATCTGCTCGACCGGGGCCTTGGCGGTCGCCATCAGCTCCAGCGCCACCTCGTAGTCGTGGCGGCCGTCGACGACGCCGTAGCAGATCGGGAACGTGACCCAGACCTCCTTCTGGAGCGGCCTGAGCAGATCGACCGGCAGCCGGTCCGGGAAGACGCCAACGACGGCCACCTTGCCCTGCGGCCGGACCAGCTCCCAGGCCGTCGAGAGGGTGTCGGCGTGGCCGCCCACCGTCTCGACCACCAGATCCGCGCCGACGCCGTCTGTCAATGTCCTGATCTGTTCGAGCGCGTTCTCCGTGGACTCGGGCAGGACGGCCGTCGCGCCGAGGGCCGTCGCCATCGCGGCCTGGTGGGCGTGGCGCGCGGTGATGTAGACGCGGCTCGCGCCGAGCGCCTTCGCCGCCACCAGCGTCATCAGCCCGATGGTCCCCGCCCCGATGACCACCACCGTGTCGCCCCGTTGCATGCGGGGCCAGCGGACGCCATGGACGCCCACCGCCAGCGGCTCGGCCAGCGCCCCATGCTGCGCCGTCAGGCCGGGAGGCAGCGGAAAGAAGCTCTGCGGCCGGCGCTTGAAGTACTCCGCGAACCCGCCGCCCGGCGACACGGCGGTGTGCCGCTCTGGGCAGTGAAACGCCTGCCCCGTGGCGCAGAAACTGCACGCGCCGCAGGCCATGCCGAGAATCGAATCGACGGCCACCAGATCGCCGACGCGGGCCGGCCCCTGGTAGCTCGGCGGCAAGCTGACGACCTCGCCGCAGACTTCATGGCCGGCCGGCAACGACTGCGGCTCGGCGCGCCCGTGATACGGGTGCAGGTCCGAGCCGCAGATGCCGACGCGACGCACGCGGACGATGCCGTAGGTGTCGTCCGGCTGTGGCTCGGGAACGTCGCGCATCTCGATGGTGCGGACGCCGGTCTGAATGGCGGCGAGCATGTGTGAGAACTCCTCTGCGTCGTTGCGAAGGGATTTCCTGGGGGAAGAGGACTGTCGGGGCGCGGCCTCGGCGGCGTGGGAGCCGCGCGCGACATGGTGCGCCGTGTGGCCCGCTCCGACACCCGGACGCTACCGGTCAGCGGTCGTCACGACCATCAGGTGATCGAAGGTGACGGCGACGGGGTCGGACCAGGTCACCACCCCGACGGCGATCAGGCCGCGTGGGAACCTGTCGTCGGTGGCGTCGAGGATCGGCTGGCCGTCGAGCGTTGCCGCGATCGATGGCCCGGTCGCCTGAACGACCAGCCGGTTGGGGCGCTCTGAGCTGGGCATGATCGGCAGCGGCTTGTGCGCGACGACTGCGCGTCGCTGGCCCTCCTCGAAGCTGTCCAGGGAGACGACTCCACCGAACGGATCGAGCGACAACACGTAGCCGGTGCCGCCGCCGGCCTCCGGCTCGAATCGGAAACGCACGGTCAGCGCCGACGGCCCCACGATGTGCTCGAAGCGCACATCCGAGACGAGCGTGAAGTCCGCGACGATGCCGTCCGGCGGCGACCCGAGCGCCCGCGCCACTGCCACGCCAGCAGCGGAGGTGCCACCACGCGGCGTCTTGATCTGCTGGCGCTCGCCGGTCAGGAGGCCATCAGGCTGGCCCAGGAGCGGCGGCCAGACCGGGCGCATGGCGACGGGCAGCGTCGCCAGCGAGGCCTTGACACGAAAGGTCGGCGTGTCAGGCGGTGCGTCGCCGGCCACCAGCACGCCGTAGGCGCCCGGCTGCGGCAGCGTGACGTTCAGGACGATGCTCGGCGCGCTGTCTGCGCGCAGGCCGGACGCCAGCACCTCGCCACGCCAGTCCGTCACCGAGATCTTCGTGCTGCCGCCAGTGGCGCTCAGCTCAAAGCTGGCGGACGTATCAGCTGCGAGCACGTCCACCCGGAAGACGCGGCTCGGATTGGCGGCGTCGAGCGTCGCCTCAACGCTCTGACCGTCCGCGAGCCGGCAGGTGGACGCCCGCACCCCGCCATCGGTCGTACAGCCGTCCGCCGCAACTGCCGCGCCGCTGAGCCAATCAGCGGGCACCGTCACCAGGAGGGCAGCGAGGAGAGCACTGCACGTGATCTGCCACAGATGCGGGCGGTGTCCAGACACGGAAAGCACGCTCCAATCAGCGAGGTCGGCAGCCAGGCCTCGACCCGCGACATGGTAGCCAACGATGCACACTCCGTGCAGTTGCGCGCAGCCGAGGTGTCATGCCGCCGGCCTGACTCCGTGGAAACCCGTGGTCGCGCCGCCGCCGCTCCCGGGGGTGTGCGGGAGTCGTGCTTGACAAAAGCTCCGCGATCCTGCCGGCGAATCCCCATCTCCTCGCGAAACGTTCACGTCTCCGGGGTCAGACACGTTACGATCTACGGCAAGGAGCACGCCCCCACTGGCACGCTCAGTGCAACCAGATTGGGGCGGACGTTCTCCCTGTCCACACCTCGACAGCAAGATTGCTCACAAAGGGCACAGAAGCGTGACAGAAACAGCGAGCGCTGGCGGTCCTCCGAGCGCACCCGTCAGCACCCTTGACAAACTGCCGTCGCGGTCGAACGGGCGATCCGGCGAGCGCGCTCGACCACCCGGGCCTGAGCAGTCACGTCGTAACACCGGCAGCGACCAGGGCGGCGGTCGCAGCTTCCCGCCGAAGCTGAGCTGGCCGTGGGTGCTCCTGCTGATCTTCCTGGCCGTCAACTACTTCGTCGCGCCCATCGTCGTTCCTGACGGCAGCGACCGCGTGACGATTCCGTACACGACGTTCCGTGACCAGATCAAGGCCGGCAACGTCGCCGAGATCACGACGCGCGGCGAGGCGATCCAGGGCACGGCACGCGAGCCGATCACGTGGCCGGCGGCTGGTGAGAACCAGAAGACCTCCACCAAGTTCGACACCCGCATCCCGTCGTTCCCGGACCCGTCGCTCGAGCAACTGCTGACCCAGCAGGGCGTCGTCATCAACGCCCGCCCGCCCGACGAGGGGCGCGGCTGGCTGCTGACGCTGCTGCTCAGCTTCGGCCCGGGTCTGCTCTTCTTCGGCCTGCTGATGTGGATGTTCAGCCGGGCGCAGCGAAACCAGGGCGGCGTCTTCAGCATCGGGCGCAGCAAGGCGAAGCGCTACGCCGCCGCCGAGGGCGTGCCACGCATCACCTTCGCGGACGTGGCCGGCATCGACGAGGCCGAGAACGAGCTGGTCGAGATCGTCGATTTCCTCAAGAACCCGGACAAGTACCAGCGGCTCGGCGGCAGCATCCCGAAGGGCGTGCTGCTGGTCGGCTCGCCGGGCACGGGCAAGACGCTCCTGGCGAAGGCCGTGGCCGGCGAGGCCAACGTGCCGTTCTTCTCGATGAGCGGCTCCGAGTTCATCGAGATGATCGTCGGCGTGGGCGCGTCTCGTGTGCGTGACCTCTTCGAGAACGCGAAGAAGGAGGCCCCGGCCATCATCTTCGTGGACGAGCTTGACGCCATCGGGCGGAAGCGCGGCGGCATGGGCTCGGTGGGCAGCCACGAGGAGCGCGAGCAGACGCTGAACCAGCTCCTGGTCGAGATGGACGGCTTCGACGCCCGACAGGCGGTCATCGTGCTGGCGGCCACCAACCGACCGGACGTGCTCGATCCCGCGCTGTTGCGCCCGGGCCGCTTCGACCGCCGGGTGGTGGTGCAGCGACCGGACAAGGTCGGCCGCGAGAAGATCCTTCGCGTCCACACTCGTGGCGTGCCGATCGCGCCCGACGTGGACCTGGCCGAGATCTCAATGGCGACGCCGGGCCTGGTCGGCGCGGACCTCCGCAACCTCGTGAATGAGGCGGCGCTGCTGGCCGCCCGCCGTGACCGCAACCACGTGACCCGGCAGGACTTCTTCGACGCGATGGAGAAGATCATCCTCGGACCCGAACGCGCGATGGTCATGAATCCGGAGGACCGCCGGCGGGTGGCCTACCACGAGTCGGGGCACGCGCTCGTCGGGCTGATCAACCCCGAGGCCGACCCGGTCCAGCGGGTGACCATCGTGCCGCGCGGGCAGGCGCTTGGGGTGACGTATTCGCGGCCATCCGACGACATCGTCAACTACACCGAGCCGTACCTGCGGGCACGGATTCAGGTGGCGCTCGGCGGGCGCATCGCCGAAGAGCTGATCTTCAACGTCTCGTCCACCGGCGCAGAAAACGACATCAAGCAGGCGACGAACCTCGCCCGCCAGATGGTCATTCGCTGGGGGATGAGTCCGAAGGTCGGGCTGGTGGCGCTGGCCGGCGACGACGGCAACGAGTTCCTGGGTGGCAGCATGGGCTTCGGCCGCGAGCATGGCGAGGCGATGGCCAGCGTGGTCGATCAGGAGACGCGCCGGATCATCGACGAGAACTACGTGCTGGCACGCGCCCTGGTCGAGCGGGAGAAGGATCGGCTGGTCGCGCTGGCCGAGGCGCTGCTCCAGAACGAGTCGCTCGACCATGACGAGATCCTGCGGGTGACGAACCTGCCGCCGAAGAGCCACAGCGGCCGGATCGACCCGACGCAGATCGTCAAGGAGCCGGTCGCGACCTGACGCCCGGCTGGCGGGAACGGAACGCGTCTGTCATCCGGACCAGAGCAAGGAATGAGCACCCTCGACGTCATCCCGACCGCAACGAGGCACGAGCCTCCCTGCCCGTCATCCCGAGCGGAGTGAGGCACGAGCCTCCCTGCCCGTCATCCCGAGCGACGTGAGCGTGCGAACGCAGTCGAGAGATCTTCCCCTTGGTGGCTACACGAGGAAGATCCACTCCGCTCGTTCCTCGCCGCGGTCGGGATGACGGTGAAGGAAGCAGCCTCACTCGGCTCGGGATGACGAGGTGGAAGGTCGCTGACTCTGCCCTGAGCCTGCCGAACGAGTTCACTCGGCTCGGGATGACGGTGAATAGCGTGAGCGCCATGGCGGAGTGCATGGCTTTCGAATCGCGAACGACCGCTCCTACGCCGGTGCCAGGACGGCCAGTCCGTCCGCTGCCAGAACGCCCTGCCCTTCCGGCAGCACGAACAGCGGGTTGATCTCGGCTTCCACGAGCCGATTCCCAAGCGACTCGACAAGCTCCGAGAACGCCACGACGGCCTGCGCCAGCGCACGCACGTCCGCCACGTGACGTCCACGATAGCCGGTCAGCAGCGGATAGCAGGTCAGCCGCGCGACCATCTGACGGGCCTCGGGCCCGGAGATCGGCGGCAGCCGCACGACGGTGTCGCCGTACAGCTCGGCGGCGACGCCCCCCGCCCCGACCAGGATGGCCGGGCCGATCTGCGGATCGCGGGTGAAGCCCAGGATCAGCTCGACGCCGCCCAGGATTTGTTCCTGCACCAGGACGCCGTCGGTGCGGGCGCGCGGCTGGCGCTCGCGGACGGTGACGAGCAGGTCGGTGGCCTCGGCGGCAACGTCCGCCACAGGCACTCCGACCCTGACACCGCCGGCCTCTGTCTTGTGGGCCAGGTCGCGTGACAGCACCTTGAGCACGACGCTTCCGCCCGGGCCGGCCAGATCGCGGGCCGCCGCCTCGGCCTCGTCGGGCGTGCGGGCGATCCGCTCGCGGACACTCGGGATGCCGGCCGCGCGGAACAGCGCCTTCGCCTCGGCCTCGTTGAGCGGTCCCGCCGTCAGTCCAGCGAGCATGTCAGACGGCGTCGCGCGGTTGCCCTGGTGTGGGATCGTCGTGTCAGCGCCAGGCACAGGCGTGCCGGCGGTCCCGTGCCGCAACGCCGCCAGTGCCGCCGCGCAGCCCTCGGGCGTGTCGAACGCCGGGACGCCGTGACGATTCAGGTACTGGATGATGTTCGGCGCGTACGGACTGACGTAGACGAGGATCGGCTTGTCAGTCTCGCGGAGGCAGTCGAGGACCGGGCCGGCCGCCAGCTCCGGCTGCGCGATGCCCGACGATCCGACAATAGTGACCAGGGCGTCATAGGTCGGGCTGGCGAGCAGCGCCGCGATGGCCGACTTGAACAGGTCTGACCGAAGGCCGGCCAGCGTCACGTCGACCGGGTTGCGCTCGGCCATGGCGGCCTCGCCCGGCAGCAGCTCCACCAGCCGCGCGACGGTCCCGGCGTCGGGCGGCGGCGACTCGAACCCGACCACCCCACAGGCGTCGGCGACCAGCACACCGGCGCCGCCGGTTGACGTGAGCACGGCCAGCCGGTTGCCACGCGGACGACGCTCGGTCGCCAGCGCGCCGGCCACGTCGATCAGGTCGGCGAATGTGGCCGCGCGCAGGATGCCGTGCTGCGAGAACATCGCATCGTAGACCCGGTCCGAGCCGGCCATGGCTCCCGTATGCGACGAGGCTGAGCGGGCGCCGGCCTCCGAGCGCCCGACCTTGAACGCGACAAGCGGCTTGCCGATCTCCCAGGCCCGCTGGGCGAGTCGCCGGAAACGGGGCACGTCGCGCAGCCCCTCAAGGTACAGCGCGATCACCCGCGTGGCGTCGTCGTCCAGCAGGAACTCGACGATGTCCTCAACCTGGAGGTCGGCCTCGTTGCCGGTGCTGACCAGCCGCGAGAATCCGATGCCGCGCGCCTCGGCCCGCGAGAGGACCGACCCGAGAATGCCGCCGCTCTGGGACACCAGCCCGACGCTCCCCGGCGCCAGCGGCGCCAGCTCCAGGGCGACGCTCGGCGTCAGCGCCGTGTTGTCGGTGACGTTGACCAGCCCGATGGTGTTCGGGCCGAGCAGGCGCATCGGCCCGGCGGCGACCTTCAGCTCGGCTTGCCGCTGACGGCCGGCCTCGTCGGCCTCGGCGTAGCCGCCCGCCAGCACGATGGCGGCTGGCGTCCCCAGCGCGGCAAGCTGTCTGACGGCATCTTCCACCAGCTCGGGGGCGACCAGCACCAGGGCCATGTCAGGCGGCTCCGGCAGCGCCGCGATGTTGGGGTAGCAGCGGATGCCCTCGATCTCGGCGGCGCGCGGGTTCACCGGGTAGATCGTCCCGCCGTAGCGGTGCTTCAGGAGGTAGCGAAGGGGCCGGCCCGTCGTACGGGATGGGTCTGAGGATGCGCCGACGATGGCCACGGAGCGCGGCCGGATCAGCCGCTCGACGGCTGTGACGCTGGAGTGGACAGACTGCATCACCCGATCCTCACTCCTGGGGCCGGGAGCGTGCCCGCTCGGCTGACCGCAGCAGGAACGCCTCGACCGAGGAGCGGTGGAACTCGGTGGTGTAGCCGATGGCCTGAGCCTGCGCGCCGGCCGAGAGCACCGTCTCCAGCGAGTGCTCGAAGCTCTGATCGAGGATCGACTTCGCCAGCGCCAGGGCCGTGCTGGAGTGCAGCGTCAGCTCGTCGGCCCAGGCGGTGGCCTCGTCCAGCAACTGGTCCGGCGCGGCCAACCGGTCGGCCATCCCGATGCTGACCGCTTCTTCGGCCGAGACTTTGCGCCCTGTAAAGATCAGCTCCTTCGCCTTCGAGAGGCCGACGCGGCGCGGCAGGAAGTACATCCCGCCGCCGTCCGGGATCAGGCCGCGCAGAATGAAGCTCATGACGAAGCTCGCTTCGGGCGCGGCGACGATGAAGTCGCAGCAGAGCGCCAGGTCCGCGCCGAGCCCGGCTGCCGGACCGTTGACCGCCGCGATGGTCACCTTCTCCAGGCCGTGCAGCTGCATCACCATATGATGGATGCGCCGCTGTCGCCGCCAGCCCAGGTCAGCCACGCGGCCAGTCGGCTGCTCCAGGCGCGCCTGCATGCCGCGAATGTCGCCGCCGGCGCTGAAGCCCCGACCGGCGCCGGTCAGGATCAGCGCCCGGATCGAATCGTCTGATCCGACGCGCTCGACAACCTCGGACAGCTCGGTTCGCATCTGGTCGTCGAAGGCATTGAGCACATCGGGGCGGTTCAAGGTCGCCAGGGCGATGCCGTTGGCGACGCTCAGGAGGACGCGCGGTTCAGCGCTCATAGACACGGGCTCCTCGGCGCAGCCGCGCCACGCCGGTACGGTAGCAGAAGGCTCGCGACCGAGTCCGCCTCCGAGGCTTCCGCAACGGGACGCCGGGGGCGCCGCTGGCGCTGCTGGCGCTGGCGCTGGCGCCGCTGGCGCTGACGCCGCTGGCAGGCCGTGTACAACATGGGAGGCCACCCGAGAGCGGCAGGGCCGCGCGTGGCCGAGACTGGCCCACCCAGGGCAAGGGGAGCTACATGGCGCTACGCATCGCGATCATCGGCGCAGGGCAGGTGGCGAATGTCCATCTCCAAGCGATCGGCGGCACCACGGCTGTCGAGGTCGTGGGCATCTTCGACATGGATCAGGCCCGCGCGCAGGAGAAGGCGTCCGCGCACGGCATCGGCAAGGTGTACGGGACGTGGCAGGAGCTGCTGGGCGATCCGGCCGTCGAGTGCGTGGCCGTGCTGCTGCCGCACGACCTTCACGAGCAGTACACGGTCGAGGCGCTCCAGGCCGGCAAGCACGTCGTCTGCGAGAAGCCGCTGGGGCAGAGCATCGGCGAGATGGACCGCATGCTGGCGGCAGCGGACACGGCCGGCAAGACGCTGCTGCCCGTCCACAACCGGGTCTACTCGCATGCCGTCGAGAAGCTGCACGAGGTCGTCTCCAGCGGGGCGATTGGCGAGGTGATCCTGGCCCAGACAACCGGGTTCGAGGGGCCGAGGACGGTCGGCGTGCGCCCGTGGCTGGCGACGAAGCGCGGCGGCGGGGGCGTGCTGATCGCGCAGGCAGTGCACCCGGCGTACGTGCTGCGCTGGCTGCTCGGCGACGTCGCCCGGGTCTCCTGCCTGTTCGGCGACCTGAAAGTCGTGGATATGACGGCCGAGGATACGGCCATCGCGACGCTCAAGTTCGCCAGCGGCGTGGTCGCGGAGATGACAGCGACGTTCGGTATCGCGCATGGGCCGTTCGAGCACAGCATCGTGCTGCACGGGCGCGAGGGGTACGCGGCGCTCGGTGTGGGGCCAGGGACCAGCGGACAGCGGTTCGGGCTGAACGTCATCTCGCCGAAACTGTTCGGCGACACCGAGATCCACAACGTCGAGATCCCGACGCCCGACGTCTCGGCAACCTCGTTCATGCGGATGTGGGAGGACTACTCGCGGGGCCTGACCCAGGGGACGCCGACGCGGGTCACCGGCCAGGACGGCAAGAAGGCCGTCGAGGTGATCCTGGCAGCCTACAAGTCGAACGCCGAGAGCGGCGTCGTCAGCCTGCCGCTGGCAGAGTAGACGACAGAGAAGGCCTGGACCGATGCGGACGGCGAAGCGGACGTTCCAGCGTCAGCGGCGCACGGGCTGTGCGAGAGCAGCCGTGTGTGTGGCTGTATGGAATCGCAGCGCTTCGAGCCGTGGGTGGGTTGACAGCGCTGTCATCGACGAGTAGACTCGACCTCTGTGGCAAGGCGGCTGAGACGTACGCCGAGAGCCGGTGGGGAGGACGATGACAGCGCTGTCGCCGCGCAGGTCTGACGCGGGCGGCTCGACCCGTCTCGTCGATGTCGCGCAGCTCGCGGGCGTCTCCTTGAAGACGGCTTCCCGCGTCATCAATGGCGCGTCTGCCGTCAGCGACGCCGTCCGCGAGCGGGTTCAGACCGCCGCTCGACAGCTCAACTACGTGCCCAACCTGCCGGCCCGGCGGCTCTCCAGTGGCCGGACGAACGTCTTCGCGTTTGTCGCAGCAGAGCTGAACTCCGGCTACGCGGCGCGGGTGGTCAACAGCTTCGTGGTCAGCGCCGAAGAGGCCGGCTACCGCACCATGCTGTTCAACAGCCACCGCGACACCGAGCGCGACCTGAGCATCGTCGCCTCGCTGGTCCACGGTCACGAGGTTGACGGGCTGGTGTTCTTCCGTTCGGCGGCCGACGAGCCGGCCCTGGAGGCAGCGGCCAGCCAGGTGCCGATTGTCCTGATCGACCCGCACCGGGTCCAGCCTCGGAACGTGGCGCACGTGGTGGTGGACAACGACGCTGGCGTGCGCGTGGCGGTCGAGCACCTCGCGCGCCTCGGCCATCGCCGCATCGGCCATCTCACCTACCACCGTGAGGCCTCGTTGTGGATCGACCTGCGGGGCGCGGCCTACCACGCGGCAATGGCCGAGCTGGGCCTGCCCGTCGCCGACGATCTCGTGATCTGGGCGGACCATCGCGAGGATCTGGGGCGGGCCGCCCTGGCGCGGTTCCAGCAGCCCGATCCGCCGACGGCCCTGTTCGCCGTCTCGGACTACGCCGGCGTCTCGGCCATCAACGCGCTGGAGGGCGCTGGCATTCGCGTGCCGGCTGATGTCTCCATCGTCGGGTTCGACGATGGCCCGTTGGCTGAAGCGTGCCGGCCGGCCTTGACCGCCGTGCGCCAGCCCATGGCACTTCTTGCAGAGACGGCAGTCACGCTGCTGGCGCGCATGGTCGAAGGGAGACCCTCGGACGTCCGCACCGTCCTGCCCGTCCAGCTCATCGAGCGTGCGTCAACAGCAGCTCAGCGCACCGGTGCGCATCAGCACGTCACCTTCATCAGGGGCGATGCAGCAGCGGAGTAGCTGCCGTCCCTGCATTCGTGGTGGAACCCATCGTGGTGGAACCCATCTCGGGAGCCCAGGGGAGGAGTTCGTATGGACACACGGAACGTGTCGCGTCGTCGGTTGCTGCGCGGGCTGGGCGCTGGCGCCAGCATCGCGTTGCTCGCGCCGGTGCTGGCTGCCTGCGGGCAGTCGTCGGGATCGGCGCCGGCCGCGCCAGCCAAGACAGACGAGAAGCCGGCGGCCCCGGCTGCGAAGCCGGCCGAGCAGAAGCCGGCCGAGACCAAGCCCGCCGAGCAGAAGCCGGCCGCTGCCGCCACGGCGGCCATCCCGGTCATCACGGCCGGCAAGGGCGACCAGCAGATCGTCGTCTGGTCCGGTCAGATCACGTTCAACGACATGAACACGCCCAACGGCAAGTGGGCGACCTGGGTCCGCGACACGTTCGCGCAGCGGAACCCGAAGTACACGCTGAAGGTCGAAGATCACGGCTGGGACCAGCCGCTGCGGACCAGCCTCCTGACGGCCATCGCCGGCGGCACCGTGCCTGAGGTCACGACCGGCGAGGCGTTCGTCCACGAGTTTGCCTCGCTCGGCGCGTTGCAGGCGGTGCCGGACGTGAACCCGAAGGACTTCTCCTACGGGACCATCGCCGGCTCGCTGTACCAGGACAAGCTCTGGGGCCTGCCGATCTACACTTCGGCCTTCGCGCTGGAGACGAACGTCCGGGTCGCCAAGAAGGCCGGCCTCGATCCGACCCAGGCCCCGAAAACCTGGGACGAGCTGGTCGCGAACTCCACCAAGGCGTTCGAGGCGGGCAAGGGTGAGTACATCGGCTACAACCTGTACGGCCCCGCGCCGAACCGCGTCTACGGCACCGTGCTGCGGACGATCCCCTGGATCAACCAGACCGGCAAGCCGCTCGGCGACGACGACGGCACCAAGGGCTTCTTCAACGCGCCGGAGCACGTCGCGGCCTACGAGTTCAGCCGCAAGCTGTTCAAGACGGCGGACCCGGGCAACACGTTCTCGGGCGACGAGGGCAAGCTCTACGCCTACAACTGGCAGGACAAGGGCATGTACCAGATCGCCCAGATGTCGCTGGCCCAGAGCGCGAAGGACGCTGGCGCGGAGACGGTCTACCATCCGCTGCCGCGCAAGGATCCGAACGTCAGCGGCAACGTGGTGCTGGCGAACGTCGTTTTCTCGCCGCTGGCGAAGGCCAAGAACAGCGAGGGCGCTATCGCCTTCGTCAAGTTCATGGCCGAGAAGGAGACCCAGCAGCAGCTCGGCGAGATCCTGGGCTTCCGCCTGCCGGCCCGCCTCGACCTGCTCACCGATCCGAACCTCGAAAAGCTGGCTGGCTATACCCGATTCGGCCCGCAGATCGTCCGCACCTACGCCGACATCCTGGCGAAGGAGGACGTGAAGCCGGTGCCGCCGTACTCCAAGAACCCCGACAAGATCTGGATCGCCTGGGGCGACATGTTCGGCAAGGTTCTGGAGAAGGCCGACCCGATCCAGCCGATGCTGGACGACCTCCAGAAGGAAGTCGAACGGCTCCTGCGGTAGCCGACGGGACGGAATCACTATGGCCGGAGTGCTGACCCATGCCGCCCACGCCCCGCTCTCGCGGGGCGATCGGTGGCGCGTCTGGCGGTGGCGGAACCGCCAGACGATCCTCGCCTTCACGATCTTGACGCCGTTGTTCCTCTATCTGCTGCTGTTCACCTGGGTGCCGATCCTGGTGATGGCGGCCCTCAGCCTGACCGAGTGGAACATCGTGCGGTGGCCGCCGACGTTCATCGGTCTTGAAAACTACATCGAGATCCTGACGACCCCGTACTACCACAAGGTCATCTGGAACACGGTTCTGTTCGGCATCGTCGTGCTGGTGCTGGAGCTCGGCGTCGGGTTCGGCATCGCGCTGATGCTCAACGAGCAGATCAAGGGCCGCGCCGCCTACCGGACCATCTGGTACCTGCCCGTCGTCATCTCGGGCGCGGTGCTGGCCCAGACGCTGGCTGTCTTCCTCTATCCGGCGAAGTTCGGCGCGCTCAACAGCCTGCTCGACCTGGTCGGGGCCGGCCCGATCATCTGGACGCGCAGCGAGTTCTGGATGCCGTTCTGGGTGATCATGTTCAGCTTCTGGCGTGGCGTCGGGAGCGTGGTGATCTTCTTCCTGGCCGGCCTCCAGGCCATCGACGTGACCCTCTACGAGGCGGCCCAGGTGGACGGCGCAAGCCGCTGGAACCTGTTCCGGCACATCACCATCCCGCAGCTGGCCCCGGTCACCCTGTTCGTCTTCATGACCTCGCTGGTGCGGACGCTCCAGACCTGGGAAGCGCCGCTGGTGCTGACCTTCGGCGGTCCAAACAACTCGACTCGCACGCTGGTCTACTCGATGTACAGCGACGCCTTCGGCAACCTGGCGATGGGCATGGCCGCCGCCCAGAGCATGTTGCTGCTGGTGGTCCTGATGACGTTGAGCGGCCTCAATCTCCGGTTCTTCCGGCAGCGCGGCTGAGGGGAGGCGACGTATGAACACCACCCGCCGCCGACCGCTCTGGCTCTCGGCGCTGATCTACACCGTGCTGACCGTCACCAGCATCATCATCCTGTACCCCATCGCGTTCATGGTGCTGGCGACCTTTACCTCCACCGAGCAGTACTACCGCAGCGCCTACATGCCGATCCCCGACAGCCTCAGTCTCAAGAACTACCTGATCATCCTGGGGAACTGCTCGCAGGGGTGCATCTGGCAGTCGATGCTGATCACCGTTGGCCGCTCGCTCTGGTACATCTTCTGGGCGCTGCTGATCGCGATCATGGGCGGCTACGCCTTTGGACGGCTCCAGTTCCCGTTCAAGACGCCGTTGTTCGTCTTCTTCCTGTCGGGGCTGATGGTGCCCCCGCTCCTGACCATTTTGCCGCTCTACATCATGCTGGCGCGGTGGCCGCTGGTCGGCGGCAACGACATCTGGGGCATGGGCGGCCACGGCTTCGTGAACGAGTGGCCGGCCCTCGGGATCCTCGGGCTGGTCAACGTGATCGCGCTGTTCCTGGTCAAGCAGAACTACGAGATGCTGCCCGGGGACTTCGAGGAGGCGGCGCGAGTGGACGGCGCGGGCACCCTCCGCGTGATCTTTCAGATCTACGTTCCGATGTTGAAGCCGGCCCTGACCGCTGTGGCGATCCTGGAATTCGTCCAGATCTGGAACGACTACTTCAGCCCGCTGATCCTCGTCGGCGGCAACCGCGAAGTCACCCCGGTGGCGCTGACGGTGCAGCGGCTGATCTACTCGTACACCCAGCAGCAGGCCGAGACCGTGGCGGACTTCCCGCTGATCTTCGCGGCGGCCACGCTGATGAGCCTGCCGACCATCTTCGTCTATCTGGCCCTGCAGCGATACTTCGTGCAAGGTCTGGTGAGCACGGGCGTCAAGGGGTAGCGCCAGTTCCCCCTGTGACGCCTCGTCTGATCTGGCCGCGCGCCGCATCCCCGGGCGCGGCCTCCCTCATGCTGTCCTGAACTGAGAGGGGGCGAGCACCTATGGCTCGATATCGAAGCGCGATCATTGCCTGTGGCACCATCGCCCGCTGCCACGGGCGCGGATGGCAGGGTGTCCCGGATGTCGATCTCGTCGCGATTGCCGACAGCAACAAGCAGGCGCGCGACGAGTATGGCGAGTTCTTCAGTGTGCCGGAGTCCGGCCGTTTTGCCGACTACCGCCAGATGCTGGACGAGGTCCGCCCGGACTTCGTCGACGTCTGTAGCTGGCACGGTCTGCACGCCGAAATGGTCATCGCGGCGGCGGCCCGCGCCCCGAAGGCGATCCTCTGCCAGAAGCCGATGGCCCTGAGCCTCGGCGAGGCCGACCGCATGCTGACGGCCTGCGCCCGCGAAGGGGTCAAGCTGGTGGTGGCCCATCAGCGGCGGCACCTGGCCGGCTGGCTCGAGGCCAAGAAGCAGATCGATCAGGGGCTCATCGGCGACGTGGTGCAGATCTCGATCAACAGCGGCACGCTGCTGAACGTGCTCTCCCACGACGTCAACATGGCGCAGTTCCTGGTCAACGATCGGCCCGTCGAGTGGGTGATGGGGGCCGTCGAGCGCAGCACCGACCGTTTCGAGCGCTCCTTCCCCTGCGAGGACGCCGCGATGGGCATCGCGCAGTTCCAGGGCGGCGTGCAACTGGTCATGAGCGCGGCCCTCCCGACCGGCGGCCGGGGCCACGGTGCGCGGATCGTCGGCACCGACGGCATCATGGAGCTGGGCGTCACCCGGCCGCCGGAGGCGGAGATTCCGAGCGACGGCAACATGCGCTCACCGGAAGGCTCCTCGGCCAAGTACAACGTCGAGAACGGCTACGCCCAGGTGCTCCGCGTCGGCGGCGACCGCTGGGAGAAGATCGAGGCGCCCTGGCACGATCCGTTCGTGCGGGTGGCGCAAGAGGCCGTCGACTGGGTGGACGGCAAGACTGCCGACCCGATCAGCTCCGGCCAGAAGGCGCGGGCCACCATCGAAGTGCTGATGGCGATCTACGAGTCCGCCCGCAAGCGTCGGCGCATCGATCTGCCGCTGAAGACGCTGGCGAACCCGCTCCAGTTGATGGTCGAGTCCGGCGAGCTGCCGGTCGAGTGGCCGGGCCGCTACGAGACGCGCTCGCGGATCGTGCGCGGCGAAGGGTTCGCCTGGGACGCCTGAGGCGAGTGGTCAGCCATCAGCGGTCAGCAGTCAGTACCGTTGGGCCTGTCCGTCGGTCTCGCCGGATGGGCAGGGAGTTGGCACGATGACGGTCCGCTTTGGACAGATTGGCACCAAACACGGACATGCGCGCGGCAAGTGGCGCGCGCTGGTCACGAATCCTGATGTCGAGGCGGTGGCCGTCTGGGAGCCGGACGCCGAGAAGCGTGCCGCCGAGCAGGCGCACGAGCAGTTCGCCGGCGCCCACTGGGCGACCTCGGCCGACGACATACTTGGCGATCCGTCTATCGTGGCCGTGGCCATCGAGGGGCTGAATCCCGAGAGCCTCGCGATGGCCCACGCCGCCGTGGACGCGGGCAAGCACCTCTGGTACGACAAGCCGGCTGGCGACAACTGGCCGCGGTTCCATGCGCTCGTCGAGAAGACGCGGGCGAAGGGGCTGTACCTCCAGATGGGGTATATGTTCCGCTATCAGCCCGGGTTCCAGTTCCTGGCTGAGCTGTCGCGCTCGGGCGCCCTGGGCGACGTGTTCTCGGTCCGCGCCCACATGTCCACCTGGATCAGCGAGCCCGCGCGCGAGGTCATCAGCGTCCATCGCGGCGGCATCTTCTACGACCTGGCCGGGCACATGCTGGATCAGGTCGTCTGGCACCTCGGGCGGCCGACGCGGACGCAGTTGTTCGCCCGCAACGACACGACCCCGGGCATCCCGCACTTCGCGGACAACACGCTCGGCGTCTTCGAGTTCGAGCGAGCGCTGGCGTTCGTGGACATCGCCGCGATGGAGCCACGGCCGAACGCCCGCCGCTTCGAGGTCTACGGCACGAAGGGCAGCGCCATCACCGAGCCGTTCGACCCGGGCGACGTGGTGAGGCTGGTCCTCTCGGAGCCATACGGCGCGTACGCGGCCGGCGAGCACATCGTGAAGCTGCCGACGATCCAGCGCCAGCAGATGTACGAGCGCGAGCTTGCAGCGTTCGTGGCGACCGTCCGCGACGGCAAGACGCCGGATCGGACGTTCGAGCACGAGCTGCTGGTGCAGGAGACGCTGCTGCGGGCGACCGGCGGCCTGCCGGGCTGACGTGCTGGCGCGGGCGTGCGCTCGAAGTAGCGCGGGGGCTGGTGACTCTCGGGTAAGCGGGTTTCACATCGTCGCGGTATGATGGGCGCGCGCAGAAGGGAGTCGGGAATCCTGGAGGAGCGATGTCCAGCTTGCCCCTGACGATCAGGCCGGCCACCGACGATGACGTGCCGGCCCTGACGGATCTCTACAACCACTACATCCTCAACTCGCCGGCGACGTTCCACCTCGAGCCGCTGACCGTCGAGCAGCGCCGCGAGTGGGCCTCCCACTACGCTGACCACGGTCGCTACCGGCTGCTGGTGGCGGAGCGCGAGGGTGCGCTCCTCGGCTACGCCACCAGCAGCCCCTTCCACGAGCGGCTGGCCTACCAGACGAGCATCGAATGCAGCGTCTACATCCACCAAGATGCCGTCGGTCAGGGTGTCGGCAGCCGCCTGTACACGGCCCTGTTCGACATCCTGGCGCGGGAGCCGATCCACCGCGCGTACGCTGGCATCACCATGCCAAACGATGCCTCCGTTGGGCTGCACCGGCGGTTCGGCTTCCGCGACGCTGGTCTCTACACCGAGGTCGGGTACAAGTTCGGTCGCTACTGGGACGTCGCCTGGTTGCAGAAGGACATGCCGAACTGACCCTTGCCTGACCGCCGAGCCGGCAGCCTGCCCGACGCCTCGCCGCGCACCCTACAATACGCCGCGATGGCCATCTATCTGGTGCAGCGACTCTGGCAGTCCGTCCTGGTGCTGCTCGCCGTGAGCGTGCTCAGCTTCGTGCTGATCTTTCTTTCGGGTGATCCGGTCGCCGCGCTGATCCCGCTCAATGCCCGTCAGGAGGATGTGGACAACATCCGCCGGGCGTACAACCTGGATCAGCCGGTGGCGGTGCAGTACCTGCTCTTTCTCCAGAAGGCGGCGACTGGCGATATGGGCGAGTCGTTCAGGTTCAAGAGCGACGCCCTCAGTATCGTCCTCGGGCGTCTGCCGAACACCGTGCTGCTGGCCTGCACCAGCATGCTGCTCTCGATGCTGGTGAGCCTGCCGCTCGGCGTCCTGGCCGCTACCTACAAGGGGCGCTTTCCGGACGTGCTGGCATCGTCGGTCGCGCTGTTCGGCATCTCGATGCCGTCGTTCTGGCTCGGGGTGATCCTGATCCTGATCTTCGCGGGCGGGATGCGCGTGCTGCCGGCGTCAGGCTCTGGCACCTGGCAGCACCTGGTGTTGCCGACTATCACCGTCAGCGCGTTCGCCACCGGCCTGCTGATTCGGTTGGTGCGCCGCTCGGTGGCCGACACGCTCGGGCAGATGTTCGTGACCACCGCCCGCGGCAAGGGGCTGTCGGAGCGGGCGATTGCCTGGGGCCATGTCCTCCGCAACAGCGCCATCCCCGTCGTCACGGTGATGGGACTGCAGTTCGGGGCGCTGCTCGGAGGGTCGGTGGTGGTGGAGACGGTCTTCGCGTGGCCAGGCGTCGGCTGGCTGATGATCCAGTCGATCGAGGCGCGCGACCTGCCGGTCATCCGGGCGGCCGTCCTGATCCTGGCCCTGTTCATCGTCCTCATCAATCTGGTTGTGGACCTGCTCTACACGCTGCTCGATCCGCGCATCAAGCTGGGGGCGCGGGCACAGTGAGCCTCGAAGCTGGCCGCGAGTCGGTTACTGCACCTGGGGTCAGCGTGTCCAACGCCGCTGTCGCCGAGTCAGCGGCCGGCGCCACGGCTGAGTCAGCGGCCGGCGCTGTCGTCTCGGCCGCTCGTACGCGTCGGAGGCGGCGCAAGGTCGGCCGGCAACTGCTGATCGGCGGCGCGCTGGTGCTGCTGACCGTGCTGATAGCGGCCGTCTCGCTGGTCTGGACGCCGCGTCCGCCGGGTGAGCAAGACCTTGCGCGCAGCCTGCTGCCGCCGTTCTGGATGCCGGGCGCGCAGGCCGGCTTTCCGCTGGGGACCGATCTCAACGGCCGTGACCTGCTCAGCCGGATCATGGCCGGCGCTCAGGCCAGCCTCTTCGTCGGGATCGCGTCGGTGGTGGTCGGCGGGCTGGTCGGGCTGACGCTCGGCCTGCTGGCCGGCTACTTCGGTGGGTGGGTCGAGTCGCTGGTGATGCGCCTCGTGGATGTCCAGTTGTCGCTGCCGGGCGTCCTGCTTGCCATCGCCATCCTCGCCGCCACGGGCAAGGGGCTGGTCAACGTCGTCCTGGTGCTCGGCTTCGTGAGCTGGGTCCAGTACGCCCGTATCGTGCGCGGCTCGACGCTGGGTGTGCGCGCGCAGGAGTACGTGCTCGGCGCGCGGGCGCTCGGCGCGACGCACGGGCGGATCATCCGCCGCCACATCCTGCCGAACATCCTCCCACCGATCCTGGTGGTCTCGACCATCAACGTCTCATCCAACATCCTGGCCGAGGCGGCATTGAGCTACCTGGGGGTGGGCGTGCCGCTCTCGACGGTGACCTGGGGCGGCATGCTGAACGAGGGGAAGACGGTCTTCGAGTTGGCGTGGTGGAACGCGATCTGGCCGGGCCTCGCGATCCTGCTGGTGGTCTTCGGCATCAACCTGCTCGGCGACGGCCTGAGCGAGCGCTAGGCTGAGGGGAGCAGATGATGTCGCGTCCGTTCGAGCTGTCGATAGCCCTTCAGACCAACAAGACGCCGAGCCAGTACGAGGCGCTGGCCCGGTTGATCGACGGCTACGCATTCGACGTGGTCAGCGTCTACAACGATCTGCTGTTTCAGCCGGCGCTCGGGCCGCTGCTGATGCTGGCGCGGCGCCTGACGCGCGCTCGGCTCGGTCCGGCGGCGCTCAACCCGTACACCGTCCATCCGGCCGAGATCGCCGGGCAGGTGGCTGTGTTGGACATGGCGACGGACGGCCGTTCCTATCTCGGGTTGGCGCGCGGAGCGTGGCTCGACGCGCTCGGCCTGGAGACGCGTCGCCCGGCGGATACGCTTCGCGAAGCGACGCTGCTGATTCGGCACCTGCTGGCGCGCCGGCCGGAGCCGTTTGAGGGCGCGGTGTTCAGCCTGATCCCCGACGCCGTGCTGCAATACGAGCCGCTGCGGGCCGACGTGCCGATCATGCTCGGCACCTGGGGACCGCGCACGGCCCGTGTGGCTGGCGAGGTGGCCGACGAGGTCAAGATCGGCGGCACGGCGAACGCGGCGCTCGTTCGCGAGATCATGCCGCACATCAACGAGGGGCTGGATGCGGCCGGGCGGGCGCGCGGATCGGTGGGCGTCTGCCTGGGCGCGGTGACGGTGGTGGACGAGGACCGGGACGCTGCCCGAGCGCTGGCGCGTCGGGAGGTGGCGCTCTACCTGCCGGTGGTGGCCCCGTTGGACCCGTCGATGTCGGACCAGGAGTGGCTGACGCGGATTCAGACGGCGGCGCGGCGAAACGACTATGATGCGGTCGCTCGCGACATCTCGGACGACATCCTGGACAAGTTTGCGTACGCGGGTGCACCGTCCGACATCGTTGGGCAGGTCGAACGGCTGATCGAAGGCGGCGCGACGCGCGTCGAGTTCGGGACGCCGCACGGCCTGGACGCGATTCGCGGCATCAAACTGTTAGGGGAGAAGGTCGTGCCCGCCCTGACCGGCCGGCCGGCGACACTGTTGCCATGAGCGTCGATCCGAACCAAGTCCGTATTGGCATGGAAGTCTATGGCACCGATGGCGAGCTGGTCGGCACGGTCAAGACGGTCTCCCAGACCGACTTCATCCTGAACCGACCGTGGGCACGCGATCTGGTGGTGCCCATCGAAGCGATCCAGGCGGTCATCGACGATATGGCGCGGCCTACCGCTCACTCGCACGTCGTGCTGACCATCCGTGCCCGCAGCGTCGACGGTCAGGCCTGGCCCCATCCCGACTGATCGGCGTGCATCCATGGCGGACGACACATTTCAGTTGTTTGACTTGCGGGTCCGGATCGAGGAGATCCGGGGCACCTGTACGTGTAATCACCGGGTCGGTGACGCCTTCGAGCTGAAGGGCGGCAAGCTGAGCCTGCCGGACGGGCAGAGCTTCTGTCTGTACGCGCTGGCCTCGACGTTGCCGCTGCTCCCGACCAAGCAGCGCCCGCTCCACCCGAACGACTGGATGTCCACGGACGCCCGGATCATCTGCCCCGATCCGCTGTGCGGCGTCGTCATGCTGATCGAACGGGTGGGCGAGCGCACGCTGCACCACGCCGACGTGAGCGCCGTGCCCCTCGAAGTGCCGGAGGGCGAAACGTAGCGGGGGAGGCCCTCAGGCGTTAACCGAGGCGGCCCTCACCCCCCGGCCCCCGGAGAAGGCCCTCACCCCCCAGCCCCCTCTCCCTGTGCGCGGGAGAGGGGGAGATACACGAGACTGTCGTTCCTCCCCTCTCCCGCGCACAGGGAGAGGGGTCGGGGGTGAGGGCCTCCCGTGGCCGCAGGTGCGGCCTGCCCGGGCACGGCCCTCGTGCTCAGTACGTCGAGAGGTAGTTCTCCAGCTCCCACGGTGACACCTGCTTGCGGTACTGCTCCCACTCGGCCATCTTCGCCGCGTAGAACCACTCGAAGACGTGCTCCCCGAGTGCCTCGCGGATGACGGCGTCGGCGGCCAGCTCATCCAGCGCCTCTTTGAGCGTCCCCGGCAGCATCCCCATCGCGTACTTCTTCATCATCTGGTCGTCGAAGTGGTAGAGGTTCTCCTCGACCGGGCGGGGCGGCGCGAGCTTGCGGCGGACGCCGTCCAGGCCAGCCGCCAGCATCACCGCGAACGCCAGATACGGGTTGCAGCTCGGGTCTGGGCAGCGCAGCTCGATGCGGGTCGCCTCGCGCCGGCCGCGCGTGGTCTGCGGCACCCGAATCAGCGACGAGCGGTTGATCCGCGCCCAGCTCACGTACACCGGCGCCTCGAAGCCCGGCACGAGCCGTTTGTACGAATTGACCAGTGGCGCGAGGATCGCAGACATGCCGCGCGCATGTGCCAGTTGTCCCGCGATGAAGTGCTGGGCCAGCTCTGACAGGCCGTACTCGTCGTCGGCGTTGTGGAACAGGTTCTCGCCCGTCTGCGCGTCGGCAAGGCTCTGGTGGCAGTGCATCCCCGAGCCGTTCATCCCCAAGAACGGCTTCGGCATGAAGGTCGCGTAGAGGCCGTGCCGCTGAGCGATGGCCTTCAGCGTGACCCGGAAGGTGACCGCGTTGTCCGCCGTCGGGAGGGCCGGGCCGTACTTGAAGTCGATCTCGTGCTGGCCAACGGCGACCTCGTGGTGGCTGGCTTCGACGGTGATGCCCTGGTCCTCCAGGGCGTTGACCATCTCCTTGCGGACGTCCGCCGCGAGATCGGTCGTCACGTCGAAGTAGCCCGCCTGATCGTGCGGCAGCGGTTCGACCTTCGTCGGTCCGCTGGTGCGGAGCAGGAAGAACTCCAGCTCCGGGCCGGTGTTGAAGATGTAGCCCATCTCCTCGGCCCGCTCGAGCTGCCGCTTGAGGACCGTGCGCGGGTCGCCGTCGAACGGCTCGCCATCGGGCGTGTAGACATCGCAGAAGACCTTCGCCGTCGGGTTCGACCCACGGTCCCAGGGGATCATGGTGAACGTCGACAGGTCCGGCTGCAGGTACATGTCGGACTCGTGGATGCGGGCGAACCCCTCGACGGACGAGCCGTCAAACCAGAGACCATGATCGATGGCGTCTTCGAGCTTGTGGCTCGGGATCGAGACCGTCTTCACAAGTCCCATGATGTCGGTGAATTGCAGGTTGACGAAGCGGACCCCTTCGGCAGCGGCTCGTTCGAGCACGTGGCGCCTGAGGTCGTTGGAATCGCCTGATGGTGCGCTCATGATGAGCATCTCCCCGCTGAGGTGCTGCCGGACCCGGGCGTATGAATGGGGCGTATGAATTATGAGGACGCTCCGGAAGGCCCGTCGACGCCGCGCCGCCCAATCACACGCCCGATCTTTAGTGCAACCTGCAGCGCCAGCCGCGTTTCGGCGTCGTCAAGATCGACCCCGAGCACGCCCCGCGCCCGGTCGAGCCGGTAGAGCAGCGTATTCCGGTGCAGGTGCAGCCGCTGCGCCGTGCGAACGTGGTTGCCGTGGCACTCGAAAAACGCTTCGAGGGTGTTGACCAGCCCAGCGCCCTGGCGTTCGTCGTGAGCCTGGAGCTTGCCGAGGAGGTCGTCATAAAACGAGGCCAGCTCGGAATTGTCGCGCAGCTGAAAGAGCAGCCGTTGCACGCCCAGGTGCTCGAAGTGGACGGAGCGGTCTCCGCCAAGCAGCGCGCGGCCGATCGCCAGCGCCTGTTCGGCCTCCCGGAACGAGAGCGCGAGCCCGGCGATGCCCGGGTGGTGCCGCCCGACGCCGACGGTGACCTGTCCGCTGGCGAGCAGGCTGGAGAGCCGCTTGCGAAGCCGCTCCGCCAGTTCGAGCGCCTCCTCAGAGGTGGGCGGCGCGGTGCGCGGCAGGGCCACAGCCAGCCGATCCTGCTGCTCGCGCAGGAGGGCGCCGGGTGCCAACCTCAGCACCTCGGTGCGGACCAGGTCGGCGGCGTGCAGCCGCTGCGAGCCGGACTGGCGGTCTGACGGCTCCTCCAGGCTGACGGCCAGCAGGACGTGCGCCCGTCCCAGGTCGTGGCCCATCCAGCGGGCGCGCGCGAGCATCGCCTCCTCACTCGGGTAGTTGCCTGAGAGGAGATCGTCCAGGAAGTCGCCCTGCAGCCGAAGCTGGGCCTCGGTGACGGCCCGCTGCTTCGCCAGCTCTATGCCGAGAACCCGGGCCGCCCGCTCGGCTACCTGGCGGTCGAGGTCCGTGACGTCGTTGCCGCCGCCCAAGACGAGGTAGCCGGCCGGCGTCCCACGCAGCCGCAACGGCACGACCAGCGCCTCGGGCGCGTCGCTGTCGGAGGCCAGCCAGAAGGGGGCGGCCGGGCGTGCTCCGAGCGCACGCGGGTCGCCGGCCGCCAGGGCCGCGCCGACCGCTCGCCCGGTCTGCTGGGTCTCCTCGTCGTCGGGGACGCTGACCTGGACGCGGAAGTACTCGTCCAGCACCACGGTCGGCCGGCGGGTGACGTCCGAGACCTCGGCGGCCAGCGCGGCGATGCCGGCGTCCTCGACCAGGGTCGCCAGCAGCCGCTCGTAGATCTGCTCGACGCGCCGTCGTAGCTGCGACTCGCGGTCCACGATCAGGCTGATAACCGCCCGCTCGACCTCGATCAGCGACAGGTGCGGACCGACCAGCACGATGGGCATGCCCAGCTCCTCGGCGGCCTCCAGCGCATCGGACGGCGGCAGCGTGTTGACGACGATGGCCTCGACGCCGGCCTCGCCGAGATCGCGCACGACGCGCCCGAAGCTCTTGTTGACGGCCGACGCCGGGAACAGGACCATCTCGCCGGTCTCGCTGCCGCTCAGCAGACCCTGGCGCGCCCCGAGCAGCCGCGCCCAGAAGATCCCACGGGTCAGACCCCCGCGTCCGGCCACGACCTCTGCGCCAGTCGGCAGTGCGAGTCGCAGGACTTCCGACACCGAGACGGCATAGGCGGGCGCGCGCAAAGGGGCCGAACCTGGTACGGTCGCGTGCATGGGGCACATTGTGCAGACTGTACAAAGCTCCGCGCAACCGGATGGACGACTCGCCCGATGCGGTGCGATCTGATCGTGACGCGGCAGCGCTTGCCCGGCTCAGACCGGCGTGCTATACCCACTGTGGGCTCGTGCAGCCAGGCCGAGTCCGCCACCTTTAATTCGGTCCAGCGAGGCCGGCAAGGAGGCGTCAGTGGTTCCCTGTGTCACGCTGCGTCCGACCCAGCTGCCCGATGTAATCGTTGACGAGATCCTCCGCGAGGCGGGGGTTTTTTTCTGTCTGATCCGGGCGGTGGCGCCATGAGTGTGCAGCCGCCGACCCCGCACCGCCGCGAGCTGATGAGCGCCGACGAGATCCGTCGTGCCCTCTCGCGGATGGCCCACGAGATCGTCGAGAAGAATGCCGGCATCGAGCACGTGGTGCTGGTCGGCATCAGGACGCGCGGCGTCCCCATTGCGAAGCGCATCGCCCGGCTGATCTCCGAGTTCGAGCACAACTCGGTCGCCGTGGGCGGCCTCGACGTGACGCTCTACCGGGACGACCACTCGCGCCGCGTGAAGCTGCCGGCCGGCCCCTCAGACATGCCGTTTGACATCGAGGGCCAGCATGTCGTGCTGGTGGACGACGTGCTCTACACCGGCCGTTCGGTGCGGGCCGCGATGGACGCCCTGCGCGACTACGGCCGCCCGCGCACCATTCAGTTGGCCGTGCTGATCGACCGCGGCCACCGCGAGCTGCCGATCCGCGCGGACTACGTCGGCAAGAACATCCCGACGGCGCGCTCTGAAGTCGTAGAAGTCAAGCTGCTGGAGGTTGACGGACGTGATGAAGTCGTCATCGACAAGCAGTCCAGCTGACGGGCTGGCCGCTGATCGATCTGTCAACCCGAACACGGGAGGCCCGGCATGACGGCGACAGAACACCGACCGGCGGCGAACCTCGAACAGGCGCGTGCGGATCGAGTGACGCCCGTCTGGAAGGGACGTCGCCACATCCTCGACCTGGACGACTGGTCGCCCGGCGAGATCGCCCAGGTCATGGACACGGCCCTGACCATGAAGAGCATCCTGGCCCGGCCGATCAAGAAGACGCCGACGCTCCGTGGCAAGACCATCGTCACGGCGTTCTACGAGTCGAGCACGCGGACCCGCATCTCGTTCGAGGTGGCGGCCAAGTACCTTGGAGCGGACGCCGTCAACATGACGGCCTCCGCCAGCTCGGTCTCAAAGGGCGAGTCGCTGCTGGACACGGTCCGGACGCTCCAGGCTATCGGGGCTGACATCGTCGTGATGCGGCATCCGCAAAGCGGTGCGCCGTGGGTCGTCTCGGAGCGTGTCAACTCGTCGATCGTCAACGGCGGCGACGGCTGGCACGCCCATCCGACTCAGGCGCTGCTCGACCTGTTCACGATCCGCGAGCGACTCGGGCGCGTGGCCGGCCTGAAGGTGACCATTCTGGGCGACGTGCTCCACAGCCGCGTGGCCCGCTCCGACATCTGGGGCCTGAGCCTGCTCGGTGCTGACGTGACAGTCTGCGGCCCGCCGACGCTCCTCCCGCGCGACTGGGTTACCGATCCAGGCGGGCTGCCCTGGAAGCTGCGGGTCGAGGAGCGCATCGAGCCGGCCCTTGAGGGGGCCGACGTGGTGATGGCGCTCAGGCTGCAGCGCGAGCGCATGCACGCCGGCTTGATCCCGAGCATCCGCGAATACTGCCGACTCTACGCCTTGAATGCCGACCGCCTGAAGCTGGCGAAGACCGACGCGCTGGTGATGCACCCTGGCCCGATGAACGAGGGCGTCGAGATCTCGCCAGATGTGGCGCACGGCGCGCAGTCGGTCATCGAGGAGCAGGTGACGAACGGCGTCGCGATCCGGATGGCCCTTCTGTACCTTCTCTCGGGCGGCACGGCCCGACCAGACGGAGAGTAGTCCCTATGGCAACCGAACGAACGCGGCTGATTGGAGGCCGCCTGATCGATCCGTCGCAGGGGATTGACGATCTGGCAGATGTGGTGATCGGGAGCGGGCGCGTCCTCGAGATCGTGCGGGGGACCGAGCGCAGCCGCCGGACAGCCGTCGCCAGCGGCGAGCGCATGGTCGACGTCACCGGGATGGTGATCGCGCCAGGGTTCGTGGATCTGCACTGTCACCTGCGCGAGCCCGGGTTCGAAGATAAGGAGACCATCGCCACGGGGACCAGGGCGGCGGCGGCCGGCGGCTTCACCACCGTCTGTGCCATGCCGAACACCAGCCCGACCATCGACACGGCCTCGGATGTCGAGTGGGTGATCAGCGCGGCCCGCCGGGGCGGCGTGGTGCGGGTCCACCCCATCGGCACCATCACGCGCGGCGAGAAGGGCCAGGAGCTGTCGGAGATGGCGGACATGGCCCAGGCCGGGGCTGTGGCCTTCTCCGATGACGGCAACATGGTCAAGAGCGCGCGGCTGATGCGGAACGCCCTGGCCTACAGTCGGGTGACCGGCCGCCCGATCGTCGATCACGCCGAAGACCCGGACCTGGTGGACGGTGGCGTCATGCACGACGGCCGGGTCGCCAGCATCCTCGGGCTGCGGGGCTCCCCCGCCGAGGCCGAAGAGGTCGCGGTGGCCCGCGACATCGCGCTGGCGCGGGCGACCGGCGGCAAGCTGCACATCGCACACGCCTCGACGGCGGCGGCGGTTGACCTGATTCGCCAGGGCAAGGCGCGCGGCATCAGCGTGACCGCCGAGGTGACGCCGCACCACCTCGTGCTGACCGACGAGTGGATCGCCGGCACGAGCGCTGGCCACCCGCCGTTCAACACCAACTGCCGGGTGAACCCGCCCCTCCGCACCGACGCCGACCGCATGGCACTGATCGCCGGCCTGCTCGACGGCACGATAGACTGCATCGCCACGGACCACGCCCCGCACACGGTCGTCGACAAGGATTGCGAGTTCGACCAGGCCGCTCCCGGCCTGTCGATGCTGGAGACGGCCTTCGGGCTGCTGATGCGGCTGGTGGACGGCGAACACCTGTCGCTCGCCACGCTCATCAAGGTCTTGACGATCAATCCGGCCCAGGTCTTCGGGCTGGACGCGGGGACGCTCCGGGTCGGCGCGAACGCCGATCTGGTGGTGATCGACCCCGGGGCTGAGTGGACCGTGGACGTCCGAAAATTCCAATCCAAGGGCAAGAACTCGCCGTTGCACGGCGAGCGGTTCCGTGGCCTCGTCCGCACGACGATGGTCGGCGGGGAGGTCGTACACGAGGTGCCACAGTGATCGGGCGTGAAGCGGCCCTGGTCCTCGAAGACGGGACCGTGTTCATCGGTCACTCGTTCGGGGCGGAGGCCGACGTTGACGGCGAGGTCGTGTTCAACACGGGCATGACCGGCTACCAGGAGATCTGCACTGACCCGTCGTATCGGGGGCAGATGGTGGTGCTGACCCATCCGCAGGTCGGCAACTACGGGGTCTCCTTCTCGGCGGAGGAGGCGGCCCACCCGCTGCTGACCGCACTGCTGGTCCGCGAGCTGGCGGACTTCCCCAACCACTGGGAGAGCCACGAAGATCTGAGCGGCTACCTGAAGCGCTGGAACGTGCCGGGCCTCGAAGGGATCGACACGCGGGCGCTGACCCGCCGCCTGCGCGATGTCGGCACCCTGCGGGCGGTGCTGCGGCACGCGGGCGTCGACGGCTTCAGCGCGGACGATCTGGATCAGCTCCGGGCGGAGGCCCGCGAGGTCACCTCGCTCTCGGACAAGCTGCTGATCCCCGAAGTCTCGGGCCTCAGTCCCGCGCCGAACGTCCCCTCCGAGCGCCGCACCCGCGTCGTGCTGGTGGACTACGGCTACAAGGCGAATATCGCGCGCTCGTTGCAGCGGCGGGGCGCCCTGGTGGAGCTGGTCCCCTGGGATGCCGGCTACGACGGCATCATGGCGAACACCCCCGACGCCGTGCTGCTCTCCAACGGCCCCGGTGATCCGGCCCAGCTCGCCGAGGCGGTCGCTACCGCCCGCAAGCTGATCCCCAGTGGCACCCCGATCATGGGGATCTGCCTGGGGCACCAGATCATCGGGCAGGCGGCCGGAGCTGCCACCACGCGCCTGCCGTTCGGGCACCACGGCGGGAATCACCCGGTCAAGGACACCGGCAGCGGCCGGGTGGCGATCACCAGCCAGAACCACGAGTTCCAGGTGGAGGCCGGGCCGGCCCTCGACGCCAGCGGCTTCGACGTGAGCCACATCAGCCTCAACGACGGCTCGGTGGAGGGCTTGCGGCACCGCGAGCTGCCCGTCTTCTCGGTCCAGTTCCACCCGGAGGGCTGCCCTGGTCCCCAGGACTCGCAGCCGCAGTTCGACCACCTGTTCGAGTTGATCGCCCGTCGGCGGGCGACTGGAGCGCCCGCGTGAGCGAGCCAACCTCATTCCCCACCACGGCGACCCCAACCCACGTACGCCAGCCAAAGAAGGTGCTGGTCATCGGCTCCGGGCCGATTGTCATCGGGCAGGCCGCCGAGTTCGACTACGCCGGCACCCAGGCCTGCCGCTCCCTCCGCGAGGAGGGCGTCGAGACCGTTCTGATCAACTCCAACCCCGCCACCATCATGACCGACGAGGGCGTGGCCGATGTGACCTACATCGAGCCGCTGACCGTCGAGATGGTCGAAGACATCGTGCGGCGCGAGAGGCCCGACGGCATCCTGGCGACCCTCGGCGGGCAGACCGGCCTGAACCTGGCGGTGGCGTGCGCCGAGGCCGGCGTCTTCGAGCGGCACGGCGTCGAGTTGATCGGCACAACGCTGGCAACCATCAAGACGGCTGAAGACCGCGACCTGTTCAAGCAGTTGCTGATCCGCATCGGCGAGCCGGTGCCGGCCAGCGTCACGGCGACCACCGTCGACGAGGCGATGGCGTTCGCGGCCTCAAACGGCTACCCGGTCATCGTGCGGCCGGCCTTCACGCTCGGCGGCACCGGCGGCGGGCAGGCCCGCGACCAGGCCGAGCTGCGCCGCGTCGCCGCGTCGGGACTGGCAGCCAGTCCGGTCACCCAGGTGCTCGTCGAGCAGTCGCTGATCGGCTGGAAGGAGCTGGAGTACGAGGTGCTCCGCGACGCCGCCGACACCTGCATCGTCGTCTGCAACATGGAGAACATCGACCCGATGGGCGTCCACACGG
>JADZEM010000115.1 GCA_020850535.1 Chloroflexota bacterium | reverse complement strand
GGCTGGGAGCCGAAGGCCCTGGCGATGATCAAGGACAAGTCGATCCCCTGGAGCGCCCACGGCTACGCGCCGTTCTTCAATCAGTACAACTACATCAAGTCCGGTATGGCCATGCCCATCGACGACCAGGTGAAAGCGTCGGCGGTGCCGTGGGCCAAGGACATGAAGTCCACCTACTACGCCCCCAACATCGACGACGTGAACCGGTTCGAGGGCAAGCTGTACTTCGTGCCGATGAAGCTCAACATCCACCTGTTGGGCTACCGCTCGGACTACCTGAAGAAGGCCGGCGTCGACAAGATGCCGGACACCTGGGACGACTTCGAGAAGGTGCTCGGCGAGGTCAAGAAGGCGATGGCCTCCGAGCAGGTGATCCCCTTCGCGATGCGGAAGGAGTTCTACCGGACGCTCGGCACCTCCTACGTCACCCGTAAGCAGGAGATCTGGGACAGCAAGGGCGTCTACGCGCTCGACACCCCCGAGTTCTACGACACCATCAACATGTACAACCGGTGGTTCAAGAACGGGCTCATCACCAACGACTCGTTCATTGCCGCCGGCGACGTGTCGATCTGGGAGAAGGGCAAGGTCTTCGCCGGTATCGACTCGCACTCGTGGATCCGCACCGCGAAGAAGGTGTACGGCAACGAGAATGTCGGTGGGATGCTGCCGCCGCAGGTCAGCAAGACCGACAAGCCCCGAAGCTGGATGCATGTCGATTCTGGCTTTGCGTTCGTCGGCGGGGCAGACCCGCAGGAGGGCGTCAACTGGCTGCTGTCGATCTTCGCGCCGGAAGGCGAGGTATCGGACAAGTGGTGGCCGAAGGTCATCACCTTCTCCGGCTCGCCGGTCCACAAGGCGACGTTCGACAAGTTCGTGACAAAGGCCACGGACTACCCGGAGATCGCCGACAGCTACAAGGCCATTGCCAGCAGCACGCTGATGCCGGTCATGGTCGGTGCGAGCTACCCGGCGACGCAGACAAAGATCTGGCCGTGGATGGAGCGCTTCTGGGCCGGCGAGATCGGCGACAAGGAAGCCGTGCAGGGCGCGATGAAGGACATTCAGGAGGAGATGGCGAAGTCGGTTCGCTGACGGCTGTTCCGATACGGCGGCCCGACGCACACGAGGCGTCGGGCCGCACGCTGGTCCAGCGGCGCGTCGTCTCTGGCGGCCGAGTCCAGGCGTCGTCGCCGCTTACCAGCGCTGGCCTGTGATGTCAGCAAGGAGAATCGTAGGCGATGCAGACGCTCTCGCCGAGCGCAGGCCGAGCCAGTGTGCCCGGGGCGGACGCCGCCCGCCGCGCCTCCCGACGACGGCGCGTGATCGGCGATGCGCTGATGGGGTACGCGTTCATCGCGCCGGCCGTCGGGTTGTACCTGCTGTTCCAGGGGTATCCGATCGTGCGCGGCTTGATGATCGCGTTTTCGGACTACCGGTTCCTGATCCCCGATCATCAGCCGTTCAACGGGCTCAACAACTGGTACGAGATGTGGAAGGACGCCACATTCTGGGCGTCGATGAATCGGGCGTTTCAGTACACCGGCTACTACGTGGTCGGGCTGTTGATCCTGGGCCTGATCGGCGCGGTGCTGATCAGCTCGATCAATGGCCCAAAAGAGGCCAGCGTGTACCGGGTGATCGCCTACATGCCGGTGGTCCTGCCCATCGCGGTGGCGCTGCTGCTCTGGCGACAGTTGCTGAACAATCAGTTCGGGTACGTCAACCACATTCTGCGCGACATCCTGGGCCTGCCGGCTCCGAACTGGCTCGGCGATGCTGCGTGGGTGATCCCGACGTTGGCCATCGCGGCGGTCTGGAAACAGATGGGGCAAACCATCCTGTTGTTCTTGATCGGGATCTACGGCATCAACCGTGAGCTGTACGAGGCGGCGGCGATTGACGGCGCCGGTGCGTGGCGGCGCTTCCTGAGCATCACGCTGCCGCTGTTGCGCCCGTCGTTCGTGCTGGTGCTGGTCCTCTCCGCTGGCGTCCTTGGCACGGTCGAAGAGTCGCTGATCTTTTTCCCGAACGAGACTGGCCCACGAGCCTCCGCGCAGATCATCGGCCGGTACAGCTACGACGTGGCGTTCAAGTTGGGCGATATGCGCTGGGGCTACGCGGCGGCCATGGGCCTGACGGTCGGCATCATCTCGATGCTGATCTCGGCCATCGTGTTCCGCGTGTTGCGCAGCGACCGTCCAGACTAGGAGTTCCTGCATGGCAACCTTGGCGACCGTTGGCAGCAGCCGGCGAGTCAGCACCCTGGAGCGGCTCTGGTGGAGGCGTAGCGCGATCCTCCAGCGGCTGGCCGTCTGGGCGCTGATGCTGGTGTTCCTGCTGCCGATTGTCTGGGCGGTGTCGGCTTCGTTCAAGACGCGCGTGGAGCTGTACCAGGCGCTCCCGTCGCTCTTGCCGATGCGCCCGACACTCGCGAACTACACGTTCGCCATCGAGCGGATGCCAGCCTTTCTGCAGCAGTTCCAGAACAGCATGTTCGTGGCGATCGGCGCGACGATCCTCCAGGTGGTGTGCGCCAGCCTGGCCGGGTACGCCTTCGCACGCCTGCGCTTTCCCGGACGCGATCTCATCTTCTACTCGATGGTGATGCTGATCTTCGTGCCGCGCGCCGGCGGCCTCATCGCGCAGTATGAGCTGATGTCCTTCCTCGGCCTGCGGAACAGCCTGTTCGGCCTGATCCTGGCGTTCTCGGCGGGTATGGCCGTGCCCTGCTTCATCATGCGCCAGACGTTCCTGAACATCCCGTCCGTCTTCGAGGAAGCGGCGATGATCGACGGCTGCGGTCGCTGGCAGGCGTTCTGGCGGATTATCGCGCCGATGGGCACCGGCGGCATGGTGGTGGTTGGCCTGTTCGAGTTCATTCGGGTGTGGGGCGAGTTCCTGTTCACCTACACGATGATCGACCGCAAAGAGCTCTACACGCTCGGTATCGGCATCGTGATGACCTGGGCCGACTCGACGGTGCTGGAAGGCGAGTTCAGCACCTACGGCACCCAGTGCGCCGCGTACCTGATGTACGCGCTGCCGGTGATCCTGTTCTACGTGGCGCTCCAGAAGTGGTTCATCCGGGGCCTGACGGAGGGCCTGAAGCTGTAGGTCGACATCCACGAAGCCGTCGTAGCCGACTCGGTCGAGCGCGGGCAGGACCTTGACGTAGTCACAGGTCCCCTCGCCGGGGATCGGGAACTCGTGGTCGGGTGTGTGAGGCCGCGCGCATCTTTGACCTCGTCCTGCGCCGTGTGCGAGCCAGCCTGCGCGATGACCGGCTCGATGTGCAGGCCCTGGGTCTGGACATGGGGACCGTCCTGCGAAGGTCAGCGGGCCGGTACGCCCTCCAGCGCTGACGGCGGGCGACCCGGCGGCGGCGTGGTCCCGACGGCGACGGCCCCGAGCAGCATCAGCACGATGGCCACCATCCAGACCGGATCGTAGCTTCCGACGGCGTCGCGGACGTACCCGGCGACCGGTGGGCCGGCTGCCGAGAACAGCAGTGTGATCGGCGTGACGGCCCCGCGGATGCCGCCCTGGTAGCGCCGGCCAAAGTAGTCGGCCCAGAGGTAGTTCTGCATCATCATGCCGGAGCCGATGCCAAACCCGAAGGTGATCATCGACAGGAACATGATGACGTGGTTGTTGGCGAGGATCGTCAGGATCGACGCGACGGCCAGCAGCAGGAAGCCGAGCGCGCCCATGATTCGCGACGGGATCCGGTGCGCCAGCAGGCCCATCATGAACGTACTGAGGCCGGCGGCGGCTGCATCCATCGCCGTGGCGTAGGAGATCAGGTGCGGATCGAGTCCACGATCCATGAAGCTCGGGATGCGGTGGACGGCGACGCTGGTCATCGCCAGCATCACCAGCCCGAACACGAAGACCAGCTTCCAGAACGTCACCGTTCGGATCGCCTCGGCACGGGTCCACGAGTGCTCATCGGCGTGCGGTGAGGCTTTCGGCTCACCGTCGGCCCGTCGCGTGACCGCTGTCGTGATGGGCCGACGACCATCTGGAAGCAAGCCCATGTCCTCAGGCTGGCGGCGAATGAAGGTGTACGCCAGCGGCGCGATGACGCCCGCGCCGATCAGGCCCATCACGACCCAGGCCATGCGCCAGCCTAGCTCGTCGATCAGGATCTGGGTGAGCGGCACCAGCAGGAACCCGCCCAGCGGCACCCCGAGCGACGCATACGCCATCGCCCTGGCCCGATGTCGCACGAACCACTTGGTGACGGGGACGGACGTCACCAGCGCGCCAGGGCCGTTCATGCCGACGAGGCCCATCACGGCAAACGCCGCGATGATCTCCCAGCCGTGTGATGCCAGCGACAGCCAGACCATCGCGACGAAGCAGAGGATGGCGGCCAGCGGCAGCATGATGCGGACGCCGAAGCGGTCGATCAGCGGGCCAACAATCGGGGCCGTCAGCGCGCTGGTGACCTGGCGCGACGACTGGGACCAGCCGAAGATGGCGCGGCCGATGCCGAGTTCGTCGCCCATCGGCTTGATGAAGAGGCCGAAGTTGAGCGCGCCCATCGCCATCGTGAGGGCGCTGGTCACGGCTAACACGCCGACGATCACCCACCCGTAGTAGAGCCGAGGGCGCGCAGCCACCGAGGCCGCGCCGGCGGCGATCTCCGGGCTGCTGCTGAGGGGCACTCCCGCCACGTCTACGCTCCAGCGGCCCAGCGATCATCTGCAGGCCACTGGCGCCGCCTGAATGGTAGCGCACAGCCGGGGCGCTCCGCGCCGGCCGCTCAGAGCACGATGGTCACCGCTCCGGTGATCACCAGGGCGATGGCCCAGATCCGGTCAAGGTTCAGCCAGGCCGAGCGAAGGATCTTCAGCCCGACCCTCTGGTAGACGACGATCGCCAGGGCCGCCATCACCACGAGCATCGAGAGCGTGTGCACGCCGATCGCCGCCAGATCGACTATCGCCAGTTGATCGAGCGCGTGAAGGAGTGCCTGGCCGGCGCTGGTCTCGTGGTCGGCATGGGCGGCGAGGTCCGGATGCAGGCGCAGCAGGACCGGCATCAGCATCAGGCCGGCCCCGTGCGCCGACGCCATCAAGAACGACCAGAGCGCCAGGTCGGCCGGGCCGACCCGCATCCCCACCCACTTCGGGTGTGACAGCGGAACCAGCAGCTTGTACGCACCGAACGCGATCAGCAGCCCGCCGCCGACCCAGCGGAGAGCGGCGGCGTCGACCCAGAGCTGGGCCACCCCGACCAGCAGCACGACGACCGCGACCGACGCAGCATGCCCGGCGGCAATCGGCCCGAACGCCCGAATGACGGCGGCCAGCCGCTTCTCTTGCAGGCCGAGGGCCACCGCGAAGAGCCAGCCCATGCCGGGGTTGAGACCGTGATACCCGCCGAGCGCAGCCAGCGAGAGCCAGGGCAGGAGATCGAGCGACATCGTCGTGTCCATCCAGCGGCAGCAGGCGGAAGGTCGTGAGCGGGTGTCGGGTTCTGGGTTTCGGGTTTCAGACGTGGGTCGTGAGCGGGTGTCGGGTTCTGGGTTTCGGGTTTCAGAGGTGGGTCGTGGGAATGTTGGGGTGAAAACGCGCGACTCGCAATTGTCGTCCTGAGCGCAGCGAAGGACCTCACCCGCTGACCGTCAACGCTCACCCGTCTGCTGACGCTCGACGTTTGCGTCAGCGGTCAGCAATGAGTCTGTCATCCTGAACGAGCGAGCTTGCGAGCGACGTGAAGGATCTCCCAACCGTGACGGTCAGCGGGTGAGGTCCTTCGCTGCGCT
>JADZEM010000114.1 GCA_020850535.1 Chloroflexota bacterium | reverse complement strand
CCAGCAGCTCGAAGCGCCGCTTGATTGCCTCCAATGGCTCCATCGCCCGATAGTCTAGCTCGCGCCGCCCCTGCCGCCCGTCACACTGCCATCACAATGCGACACTTATTTCTCGGCGATTCCTAAGCTCCAAGTTGCGAATCTGATGGCTCCGCTAACACGCCCCAGAATCTCATACGGAGTGAAGTACTGGCGCACCGTCTGCAAGCTCACCAAGAACACAGTAGCGGACACACCAAAGAGGCCTTGCCTGCCAAGAGCCACATCAGTACTTCCCATCGCGCCCCTGATGCAATAGGGAGCATCAAACTCGCCAGGGCGAGTGCCGCGCCACTCAGAGCGATCGATCTGCCCGTGCCAAGATACGTGGACGCTCTCTCAGGTAGAGTCCCCGGAGGTGTGTAAAAGCCGGGGCCGTTGACAAGGACGGCCACCGTGTGGTTCTCATCGGAGTTGTCCAGACCACGATGAGAGGAGCACGACGATGGCCGACACGGTGAGCATGGCACTGGCGGAGCTGGTGCGCAAGGCGGAGCAGAACGGGGACGTGGATTTCTTGCGGGAAGGGGTGCGGGTGCTGACGCAGGCGCTGATGGAGATCGAGGTCAGCCAGCACCTGGGGGCGGAGCGCCACGAGCGGACCGCGGAGCGCAGCGGGCAGCGGAACGGGTACCGCGAGCGGGAGTGGGACACGCGGGTGGGGACGATCGGGCTGCGGGTGCCGCGGGTGCGCGACGGGAGCTACTTCCCGACGTTGCTGGAGCCGCAGAAGCGGAGCGAGCAGGCGCTGGTGGCCGTCGTCCGGGAAGCGTACGTGCATGGCGTCTCGACGCGGAAGGTCGACGACCTGGTGAAGGCGCTGGGGCTGGACGGGATCTCGAAGAGCCAGGTGAGCCGGCTGTGCGAGACGCTGGACGAGGAGGTGGAGCGGTTCCGGGGCCGTCCCCTCGAGACGGCCTACCCGTATGTCTGGTTGGACGCGACGTACGTGAAGGCCCGTGACGGCGGTCGGGTGGTCTCGACGGCGGTCGTGATCGCGATCGGCGTCAACGACGCGGGGCAACGGGAGGTGCTGGGGCTCGACGTCGGGCCGAGCGAGGACGGCGCCTTCTGGCTCCGCTTCCTGCGCGGCCTGGTCGCCCGCGGCCTCGCCGGGGTGCAGCTGGTCATCAGCGACGCCCACCAGGGCCTCCGGGGGGCGATCGCCGCCGTCCTGCACGGCGCGAGCTGGCAGCGCTGCCGCGTCCACTTCATCCGCAACCTGCTGGCGCTGGTCCCCAAGTCCGCCGCCGAGATGGTCGCCGCCACCGTCCGCACCGTCTTCGCCCAGCCGGACCCCGACAGCGCCCGCGAGCAATGGCGTCTGGTCGCCGATCGCTTTCGCGTGACCGCCCCGCGCGTGGCCGCGTCGATGGATGAGGCCGAGGCCGACGTCCTGGCCTACCTCGCCTTCCCCAAGGGCCACTGGCGCCAGATCTGGTCGAACAACCCGCTCGAACGCCTCAACAAGGAGGTCAAGCGCCGCACCGACGTCGTCGGCATCTTCCCCAACCAGGACGCCGTCGTCCGCCTCGTCGGCGCCGTCCTGGCCGAGCAGCACGACGAGTGGCAGGTCGCCCGACGCTACCTCAGCGCCGAGTCGCTCGCCGCCCTCAGGAAGGAGGCCCCCGCCGACCCGGCGCCTGCCCTCGCGGCGGCGCAGTAGACCCACGGCCTGTGGCCATGTGGATAACGCCTATCGCGTTATCACACAGGCCCACAGGCCCGCCGACGACGAGAGCCACACCACACCGATTTACACACTTGACGGGATACCGTTGGCGAAATGGCTGACCATATCCGAAATGGTCAGCCGGTGGGCGCGAGGGCCGAGAAGGCTGAGCAGCGGGTGGTGGCGCGGGGCACCTGGTCCATCCAGTCGGCGAGACGGACGAGGTTGATGGCGGTGGCGGTGGCAACGTGCTGCAAGTGGGTCTTGGCCAGGCCACGATATCGGGCCTTCCGGAGGCCGAATGCCCGGATCCCCTGGGAGAGTGTGCCCTCGATGCCGGCGCGGGGCGCGTACTGGGCGGTGAACTCGTCCGTCCGCTGACGCTGGCGGGCCGCCTGGATGGCCTCGTGCTCAGGTCGGGACTGCAGGGTGATGTTGCGCGCCCCGGTCTTCGCCCGGGTGCAGAGGGCCCGAGTGGGGCAGGCCATGCAGTCGGCGGCGGCGAAACTGATGGAGACCATCGTCCGGCCGCGCGCCGTGTCCGTCTCGCACCAGCGAACGCTGGTCTTGCCTTGGGGGCAGGTGGCCTGACGGGCGTTCCAATCGACCCGGAAGTGCGCCGCGTCGAAGCCCTGCCCGGCCTTGGCCTGCCACTGGTGGTCTTCGTAGATCGGCCCGATCAGGTCGATCTGGTGATCCTGCTGGCTGGCGACCAGGTTCAGTCCTCGGACGTACCCCGCGTCGACAAGATGTTCGCCTGGCAGGAGATCGCGCTCGGCCAGCCCTTCGTGGACGGCGGCTAACTGCTCGACGTCGGTGGCGGGGGCGAGGGTGGTCTCGATGTTGGTCAGGAGGTGGGGATGATCGTCGTCGCAGGTCTCGCTCACGTGGACCTTGTAACCGATCCAGCTCCGGTCGCGTTTGGTGCCGTAGCGGGCCTCCGGCTCGTAGGGCGACTCCACCTCAACTGACGCCGGCGGCATGTTCTTCGGTTCGCGCAGTTGCAGCACGCCGGCCAGCGTAACGTACTGCTGGACCCAGGTCCGACGCAGCACCTCGACCGCCGGCAGCAAGCGCAGCGTCGGCGGGGCCGCCGGTCCGTCGATCGCCTCCAGCAGGCGCATGCCATCAGTTCCCACCAGGGCCGCGTACGCCTGGCGCGCCTCGGCCCCGCGCGGCAGACGGTATTCTTCGACGCGGCGGCCATAGCGCTCGAACCACTTCGGTTGCGCGACGGCCCGCAGCCAGTCAGGCGCCTCGGCCGCGACCGCGTTCAGGGCGGCCCGCAGGGTCTCGGCCACCTGCTCCAGGCGGCTCAGCACGCGCAAGGCGCCCAGCACGTGGGTCGAGTCGGTCCGCTGGCGACCGCGCAGCTTGAGGTAGCCGTGCGACTTGCACGCCACGAGCAGGGCGTCGAGCAGGTGCAGCTCGGCTGCGCCGTCGATCAGCCGAACGCGGAACTCTGAGAGGACCGAGAAATCGAAGCCTGGATCGGTCAGCTCCAACCCGAGGGCGTACTTCCAATCGATCCGCGCCCGCACCGCTTCGGCCGCCTGGCGATCAGAGAGCCCCTCGGCGAACTGCATCACCGTCACGAGCGCCAGCCGCCACGGACTCTCAGCCGGTCGTCCCCGCACGGCAAACAGTGCGCTGAAGCTCGCGTCGTCGTAGATAACGCCGAGCACGTCCCGCATCTGCATGTAGACGTTGCCCTTCGGGAACGCCACCCGGGCAACCCGTGCCGTCTCGTCGGGGACCGGACCGACTGGCTTGGCGTGCAGCGACATCGACTCCTCCCTGCCCCGCAGCTTCGGAGTCGATTCTGTCTACCTGATTGGTCGACCGTCCACCCACCCGGAATTCGCCAACGGTATCTTGACGGGGCACTGCTCTCTCTCAGCTATGAACGTTCCACATATGGAGCCAATCCCGCCGAACGAAAGAATGACGCCAAGCTCGAACGTCGACAGTCCCAGTTCGCAGGTCACATAGAGGATCTCAGCAGCGTCCGACGCCTCACCCCCAGGTTCAGGCGTGCTGATCTGCGACTCCTGAGCAACCACTGGCGCGGCGATTAACATGTGGACGATACATATGATCGCAATAATGCGAAGAACGCAGTGCGCGACGCGGCTCTAAAGCGAGGTGTCATTGCATCACCTTCTTGTCAGGGCTGGCTTGGTGCTTGATCGAACCGGGTAGGATCCGGTGCGGAGATGTCAATGGTCGCTGGATCATTGGCTATCGCGCAGAGTTGACCGATAGGTGCCCTGCCAGATGCTCGCCGACCACCTTCAAGCCGAAAGAGCACATCCATGTCGTACTGATTGCGGAGATAGGTGTCGCTCGCCGCTGTCACTACGCTAATTCGCACTTTGCCGTTCTCAATGTCGAGACTTGGTGGGTATGGCGGCGAACTGGCGGGCGTGGCGAGGGCCACTGTTCGCAACGGACCTTGGAGCTTAGGGCATTCGGATAGCACCGGCAGGCTCTTGGTAGCCTGCATGCCTGGCAGCAGTTGCGGTGGTCGCTCACTGTTGTCGCCGTCCAGGGACGAGGGCGCAGCTTGCAACGGCTGGCAACTCAGCATCAACGCCAGCAGTGCAGCCGCTGCGAGCATACCCTGTACGCCCGTTCTCGTCGGCCTCATGGTGCAGCACTCCTTCAGGGCGGGCGACCCACATGGCTGCGACTGAGCGTACAGTACATGCTACTGAGATGTCTGTCAACCCTCGTCGTTCTCGGTCTCGCGCTGGGTTCTGGGGAGGCCCGAAGGGATGTCGGCGCAGCCGATAGTTGTGCCGCGCAGCGGGGGCCCCAGGTTCGTGAGGGAGAGGGGGTGAGGGGAGGAGGTCAGACGCCGAGCGCCGCGCCCCCGGCCCGCGGATCGCTCGCGCCCCGCAGGACGCCGCTCGCCTGATCCAGCTCGATGAGCTGCACCGCGCCGCCGCCGCCCCACGGCGAGAGCACCTCCAGCACGTGGCCGCGCGCCTCCAGCTCGGAGCGAGTGGCCTCGGGGACGCGGCTCTCCATGCGGATCACCATGTTCTGGTCGATGGTGGCCGGGTCCGTCCCGGGGAAGCTGAACCAGCGGGGTGCTTCGAGCGCTTCGCGGACCGTCAGCCCCTGATCCACGATCGAGGTCAGCACCTGGGTGTTGACCTGGGTCTGCTGGTCGCCGCCCGGGGTGCCGCCCACCAGCCACGGCTTGCCGTCCTTGAGGCAGAGGTAGGCGTTGAGCGTGTGCATGGTACGGCGGCCGGGCGCGACGACGTTCGGGTGGCCGGCCTGGAGGCTGAAGCCGCGCCCGGCCCGGTTGTTGAGCGTGATGCCGGTGTCCCCGGCCACGACGCCGCTGCCGAACGCCGCCGACAGACTGTGAATGAACGAGACGGCCATGCCGTTGCCGTCCACCACACAGAAGTACGAGGTATCCGCATTGTGCTCGCCGACGAGCGATGGCGCTGGCGTCATCGCTCGCTCGCGGTCGATGCTGGCGCGGCGGCTGGCCGCGTGCTCCTTCGAGATCAGCCGGTACAGATCCCAGTTCACGAACAGCGGATCGCCGGCCACCTCGTTGCGGTCGTCGAACGCCAGCTTCTTGGCCTCGACGAGGTTGTGGAGGCGGTCGGCGCTGAGCAGCCCCAGTCCGTCCAGCCCCAGCCCCTCGACGATGTTCAACTGTTCCAGCATCAGGAAGCCCTGCGAGACCGGGTTCGTCTGGCAGACCGTCACGCCACGGTAGGCCGTCTGGATCGGGGTGTAGACCTCGCAGGTCTGGCGCGCGAAGTCGTCGGCCACGAACGGGCCGCCCTCGCTGTCGAGGTAGGCCAGGATCCTGGCGGCCAGCGCCCCGCGATAGAACGTCTCCGCTCCACCTTCCGCCACGGCCCGCAGACTGCTGGCAAGGTTCGGGGCGGCCCACTTCGTGCCCGGCTTCGGCGGCGCGCCACCCGGCAGGTACTGCTCGGCGGACCACTTGAAGCTGCCCAGCACGCCCGCCCGCCCGCCGATCCACTTCGGCACCCGCGAGTTCAGCACGACGCCGTCAGCCGCCAGCTTGACGGCCGGCTGCCAGAGGTCGGCCCAGGGACGGCTGCCGTACCGCTTCCAGAGCGTCTCGTAGACGGCGACGGCGCCCGGCACCGAGATCGAGTGGATGCCGTCGAGCGGCATCTTCGTCAGCCCGGCCTCGGCGTACCGCTCGCGGGAGGCGTGTGCGCCAGCAACGCCGCTGCCGTTGAAGCCGGTGACGCCGCCGGCCTTCGGATCGTAGACCAGCACGAAGGCGTCGCCGCCCAGGCCGCAGGAGGCCGGCAGCACCACACCCTCGGCCGCCGCCACGGCGATGGCGGCGTCGATGGCGTTGCCGCCCTGCTGCAGCACGCTCACGCCGATGGCCGCCGCCACCGGGTGCGCCGATGCCACCATGCCGTTCAGGCCGAGCGACTCGACTGGTCCCGGCCGACTGCCGTCGTCCAGCCGCCATGCGCCGTCGTCCATCACCACGATCGTGCCTCCACAGGGTTGTCAGCGGTACGGTTTTCAGCGGTCAGTCGTCTGCGGCGGGGCCGAGGTCCGCACGTCCGAGCATGGTAGCCTAACCAGACTGACGGAGGACGATGCTCGTGGCGCTCACCCAGGTGACGACGTGGTACCTCGCGATGCCCGATCCTGGCCGGCTGCGCCCGAAGCCGGCCCCGCGTCCGGACGCCTCGCTGATGCAGGCGACGATCCCCTGCCCGGAGCTGAACGCCTTCCTCTACCGGGCCGTCGGCAAGGACTACTTCTGGACAGATCGGCTGCCCTGGTCAGACGAGGAGTGGCGTCGCTGGGTGGATGGCGTCCAGACCTGGATCGGCTATGTTGGCGGCACCCCCTGCGGCTACTTCGAGCTGCAGGACCGCCACACGCCCGAGGGGCACGCGGTGAACATCGTGCTGTTCGGGCTGTTGCCCTGGGCCATCGGGCAGGGGCTGGGCGGCTGGCTGCTGACGCAGGCCATCGAGCGGGCCTGGGCGCTCGGCCCGAACGTCGTGACGGTCAACACCTGCAGCCTGGACGGCCCGCACGCGCTCCCGAACTACCAGGCGCGCGGCTTCGCCGTCCAGCGGATCGTCACCGGCGCGGCGAACCTGGGCGGCGATTCGTAGGTGGTGGGTCGTGAGCGGGTGTCGGGTTCTGGGTTTCAGAGGTGAGTCGTGGGCGTGGGCGTGGGCACTCTCAGTGCAATCATGCAAGATGCCATTGTCATCCTGAGCGAAGCGAAGGATCTCACCCGCTGACCGCCAACGCTCGCGTCACCACCCGCTGACCGTCAACTCTCGCCGTGTCCGTTCATCGTCAGCGCTTGCCTCACCCGCTGACCGTCAACATTCGCGTCAGCGGGTGAGATCCTTCGCTTCGCTCAGGATGACAATTGTGAGTCGCGTGCTTGCTACATCGCAGCGGCACCTGTCAGACGTTACCCTTCCACGATCCACGATCCACGATCCACGATCCACGATCCACGATCCACGATCCACGATCCACGATCCACGATCCACGATCCACGATCCACGATCCTCACGCATACAGGCCGCGCAGCCGCCGTGCCTCCAGGATGCGCTGCATCGCCACGGTGTACGCCGCCGTTCGAAGGTCGTTGACAAGGTCGAAGCGGTCGATGGCGCCCCGAAGGGCCGCGTACGCCTGCACCATCTTCTCTTCGAGCCGCTGGTTGACCTCCGCCTCGGTCCAGAAGAAGCCGTAGCGGTCCTGCACCCACTCGAAGTAGGAGACCACCACGCCGCCCGAGTTCGCCATGATGTCGGGCGCCACCGGGATGCCGCGCGCTCGGAAGATCTCGTCGCCCTCGGCAGTGGTGGGGCCGTTCGCGCCCTCCACGATCAGCTTCGCGCGGACCCGGTCGGCGTTGCCCTCGTGCAGCTGTCCTTCGAGAGCGGCCGGCACCAGTACGTCGACGGGCAAGGTCAGCAGCTCGTCGTTGGTGAGCGGCTGGGCGCCCGGGAACCCTTCGACGACGCTGTGCTCGGAGCGGTGCCGCAGCAGGGCCGCGATGTCGAGGCCGTCCTCGCGGTAGAGGCCGCCGCTCACGTCGCCGACCGCCACGATCTTCGCGCCGGCCTCGGCCAGCAGCCGCGCGGCGTTCGAACCGACGTTGCCGAACCCCTGTATGGCAACCCGTACGCCCTCCAGTGACATCCCAAGATCGCGGAGGGCCTCGCGGGTGGTCACCACGATGCCACGCCCCGTCGCCGCCTCGCGCCCCAGCGAGCCGCCCAGGACGATCGGCTTGCCCGTCACGACACCCGGCTCCACATACCCGCGCTTCATCGAATAGGTGTCCATCATCCAGGCCATCACGCGGGCGTCGGTGCCGACGTCCGGGGCCGGGATGTCGAGGTTCGGGCCGATCACCTCGAAGATCTCAGCGGTGTAGCGGCGGGTCAGCCGCTCCAACTCGCCGGCCGAGAGCTTGCGCGGATCGCAGGTCACGCCGCCCTTGGCCCCGCCGAACGCCACGTCCACCAGGGCGCACTTCCAGGACATCCAGGCGGCCAGGGCTTTGACCTCGTCCAGGTCAACCTCGGGATGGAAGCGGACGCCGCCCTTGCCGGGGCCGCGCGTGTTGTCGTGGAGGACGCGGTAGCCGGTGAAGACCTGGACCGAGCCGTCGTCCATCGGGATCGGCAGAGAGACGATCACCTGCCGCTTCGGGTGCTTGAGCAGCTCGACCTCGGCTGGCGCCAGCCCGAGCACCTCGGCCGCTCGGTCCACCTGCTCGATCACGTCGTCAAACGGGTTGTCGTTGATTGCCGGGCTGGGCCGTCCGACCGGCCCTCCGCGCGCGCGCCATTGCCTCGCCATACCGCCCCCGGTGCTGGGTGTCAGGTCTCGGGTTTCAGGAACGCAGTCGATGGTGGCCGTCTTCCCCCGAAACCCGCAACCCAGAACCTGAAACCTAGTCCGTAAACAGTCCGCCGTTGATGTCGATGTGGGCGCCTGTCACGAAGCTTGACAGGTCTGATGCCAGGAACAGCACAACCTTTGCCACCTCATCCGCGGTGCCCATGCGGCGCAATGGCGTGGACTCGATCATCGCGGCGAGGCGGTCGGGCGGGAACTGGGCCGGCATCGCCGTGTCGATGACGCCCGGACAGAGCGTGTTGACCAGGATGCCGAACGGGCCGCCCCACTTCGCCATCGACTTGGTCAGGCAGGCGATGGCCGCCTTCGAGGCTGCGTAGTCTGCGCCGGCCACCACGCCGCCCACCTGGCCGCCCATCGACCCCATCATGATGATGCGCCCGCCCCCCTGAGCCTTCATGATCTTGAGGGCGTGCTGCGCCACCAGGAACGCGCCGCGCAGGTTGATGTCCATCAGCCGATCCCAGCCGTCCACGTCGATCTCGTTGACGGCCGTCTTGGCGAAGATGCCGGCGTTGTTGTGGACGACATCCACCCGCCCGAACCGTGCGACGACGGCGTCAAACATCGGCCCGATCTGCTCCGGCTGCGAGACGTCCACCTGGAGCGGCAACGCCTGACCGCCGCGCGCCTCGATGCCGCTGGCGACGTCCTCAGCGCCGCCGAGGTTGACGTCCGCGACGGCGACGTGCGCGCCTTCCGCCGCCAGCAGCTCGGCTGCCGCCCGGCCGATGCCGCGCGCGCCACCCGTGACGAGTGCCACTTTCCCCTGAACCAACGCCATGTTGCACCCCCTGGCATCGCGGCCGCGGCCGCACGACCGCCGCGCCACGATGCGTCATGATCCCCGCCGTCACCCGCGGACTCGGCCGCCGGCAACGAAGATGGTAGAGGATGCCCGTGCTTCCAGGAGTCAGGCGGGCGTTGGCTCGGCGGGCGCGGGCGGTGGAACGCCCGCCGGCATCGCCGGCACGGCCACCACCGTCTCGACCTCCGCCCCGCCGGGCGCCTGGACCGGCGTCACCGGTGCGCCGAACAGCGCGTCAAGCGTCTCGGCTACCTCGCTCTCTTCGGCCGCCAGGGCAGTCTGCTGCTCGGCGTTCGGCTCGAAGATCAGCGTAAACATCCCGTCCTGCGGCTCGGTGACAGCGATCACCTGGCTCCGCTGGATGCCCATCCGCGAGACGTACTCCTTCAGCGCGTCGGGATTCAGGTGCTGCTTGATGACCCACGCGCACGGCGTGGGCGTCTGCTCCTCCATCGGACCTCCCGGTACGCCGGCTGAGAGGACGCACGATATGTGCCCTGACGCCGCGCCCGTCGGCGGCGGCACAGCCCTGGCAGGAACGGACGCGGCTGCTGGGGGAGCCGCCCCGCGGGCCGGCGTGCGGCGGGCCGCAGGGCGGCGGTCAGGCGTCCTCGGGGGCGCGCTTGCCGCGCATCGCCAGCAGCCGCCGCGACGCCTGCCACCGCCACAGCCAGGACCGCCGCCAGCCCTCGCGCCGCGAGGCCACGATCCAGTACTCGTGCCCACATTGGGGGCAGGCGTGTGTCGGGACCGCCAGTCCGGTTGCGCCATCTTGCCGCTCGGCTACCAGATCGTCCAGGGCCGTGAGGGTGTCTGGCAGGTGGCAGCGGGGGCAGATCTGCTCGGCCAGGGCGTAGACCAGCTGGCACTCGCCGAGGCGCACGGTGTCGCGGACCTTGAGGCGGCGGGCGCGCTTGACCCGCTCGCCGTTCACGAATGTGCCGTCCCTGGTATCGGCGTCGTCGATCAGGAAATGGTCGCCGTGGCGGATCAGCCAGGCGTGGCGCGCCGCGACGCTCGGATGGTCGAGCACGATCTCGCAGTCAGCGCCGCTGCCGATGGTCAGCGCCCGGCCGCCGCGCCGCAGCACGTCCAGCGGGTAGCCAGTCCCGACCCGATCGGATGGCCCGGCATCAGGCGCCCCGGCATCAGATGGCCCGGCGCCGTCGCGGTCCTCCATCCGCACCAGGCAGTACGCATGCTGCCAGAGCGGCTCCGGGCATTGCGGCCAGAAGGTCTCGCGGCGGACGCGGGTGCCACAGGTCAGGCAGTAGGGGTAGCCGGCCGGGTTCCTGGCCGCGCACGTCCGACAGCGCACGCTGGGCCTGCTCCCCATCTGCGGCTTGCCCTCCTGCGCTGTGCCCCTGGCCCGGGGCGCCCCTGGCCCGGTGCGCCCCTGGCCCGGTGCGCCCCTGGTCCGGTGTGCCCGTGGCCCCGTAGGCTGCGCCTCACTCGCGGGTGGTTGGCGCTCCGAGCACCGCTAGCAGCCGCCAGCCGCCGGGCAGCGCCGTCGCGGCGAGCGCGAGCTTGACCGCATCGCCGGGCAGGAACGGGACCATGCCGAGCGGGATGGCACGGTCCACGCCGACGTAACCAGCCAGCCAGGAGAGCCCGCCCGCGTAGATGATGGCCTGCCCGACGAGCATCGCGCTGGCCGCCGTCAGCGGCTTGCGGTCCCAGCCGCGCTCTGCCAGCCAGCCGACGACGAACGCGGCCACCGGGAAGGCGAACAGGTAGCCGGCCGTCGGCCCGATGATGGTCGGCACGCCGAGCCGGGTGAGCGTCCAGGCCGTGTTCCCCTCGGCGAAGACGGGCAGGCCGGCGAGGCCCTCGGCAAGGTGCACAAGCATCGCTGCACCGCCGCGACGACTCCCGAGCAGCGCACCGATCAGCAGCACGCCGAGCGTCTGGCCGGTCACTGGCACCGGCGTGAACGGCAGCGGCACGGCGATCTGCGCGAGCGCCCCCATCAGCGTGCCGAACGCGACGACGAGCAGGATGTCACGCTGACGGGAGAGGGCGTCTGGCCGGACGACGTCGACGAGCGTGCGGCCATGACCGAGCCGCTGCATGGATCGAGGCTGCATAGGGATGACCGCTCCGTCGCCTCAGCAGTGAGGCCGCATGTTCCTGACGATGGTAGCAGCCCACGCAGCGGGAAACGTTACCCGGGGGAACATTGTCAGGTGGCGGCTGCTGCTGCGTAGATCGCGTCGATCAGCTCGTTGGCGCGCGCGCAGTCACGGACCGTCGCGATGGGTGGCGCGCCGGCCCGCATCCGCCAGAGCGCGTCGAAGAAGATCTCGCGGTACAGGTTGAAACCCTCGGGCTGGCGGATCACGTCCGGCTGGCCGTCGGCGGGATAGATCGTCAGCAGCTCGCGCCGCTGGATCAGGTACGCGCCCTTCGCACCGAGGTGGATGTCCATGTCGCCGGGCTTGGGCGGCGAGAAGGTGTAGCCTGTCGCCATGTTGATCACGATGCCGTCATCGGTGCGGCCGAGCGCGCTGATGAAGTCCTCGATCGGCTCGCCGTGGACCCGATCCGTTTTCGTCGCCGCCACGATCTTGATGCCACGGTCTCCCACCAGTCTGGTGAGCATGTCGGCGCCGTGAATGCCGATGTTCCGCAGCGGCCCGCCGCCGGCGATGGCCGGATCGAGCATCCAGGGCACGTCGTAGGAACGGTAGCGCCAGGGTGGCCCGTTGACCATCCGGACGCCGATGTGCCCGATCTCGCCGAGCGTGCCAGCATCGCGCAGCCGCTCGAACGCGGCGTGGATCGGCTGGTAGCGCTGCGGGAAGGCGACGGTGACCCAGCCGCGCTCGGCCCTTTCGACCAGCGGCCAGACATCGCTGGCGCGCAGGCCGAGCGGCTTCTCCGCGAACAGCGGGACGTTGTGCTCCAGCAGCCGCCCGACCTGCTCGGGCGCTCGGTCCGGGCGCGGCAACGCGATGACAAGGTCCGGCTTGAAGCGGGTGACCAGGTCATCCACGTCGACGGTCCAGCCGCAGCCCAGCTCGTCGCCACGGCGCTTCGCCAGGGCCTCGTCGTCGTCGCTGAGGCCGACGATCTCGACGCCGGCCTCCAGCGCCAGCTCCAGATACCGAGCGTCCACGGAGAAGTGCCAGTGATTGACACCTGCAAACGCAACCCTGATGCCGCGTCCTGGCGCATCGCCTTGCCGACCAGACATCGTGATCCTGCCCCCAGTTCGTGCGAGCTTGCCCCGCGCCGAGAGGATAGCGGGTCAGGCGGCGGCTCGCACGGACGCGGCGGCCACGGCTGCGGCGGCCACGGCTGCGGCGGACGCCTCCGCGGCGTGTACGGGCGCGGAACGGGGAGTCTCCGAGGCGGCTACTCGTCCTGCCAGACCATCAGCTCGCCGCCCTCGCCCCGGGTGATCGAGCTGGGGAATACCCGCAGCCGCCAGGGCCGCAGCCGCAGCACCACGAAGCCCGGCGAGGTGGGCGAGTCCCAGCCGGGCACGCCGATGCCGCCGGGGTCGTAGCCGAGCGGCTCGGGCGTGCTCTTGAAGAAGGTCCAGACCCGAGTGCGGGTCTGCTCGTCCAGCATCCAGTCGGCCTGGCACTCGGCCACCGCCGTATCCTGCGAGGGCGTCCAGTAGCTGCACGAGACGTACGGATTGCGCTCCAGGTGCGCCTTCTTCAGGGGCGTCATCATCGTGCCGACCCACCCCTCAAGCATCAGACCGTCCCAGGTCCAGTATGGGTGCAGGACACGCGAACGCGGCCGGCCCTGGCGGTCCACGGTGGAGACGGTGCACCAGACGATCTGGTGAGCCATCTCGACAAAGGCGGGCGCGACGCGCGTCAGATCGTGCGTGGCTGGCATGGAACGTCACCGTCCTGAGGAAGGGCATCCGCAACCCCGCCGAAGCGGGCGGCGGCTACGGAAGTGTAGGGTGTGTTCTGGCCGTCGCTGTATGTCCGGTGCCACTAGCCCGGCAGCCGGCCGCCGTCTACCGGGATCGCCTGGGCCGTGACGTACGATGCCGCCGGCGAGCCGAGGAAGTGGACCACCGCCGCGATATCGTCTGCCGTGCCGACGCGCTTGACCAGCGTCGTGTTGGCGAGTCGGGCGAAATCGTCCTCGGGGACGCGGCCGGTCATTTCAGTGTGCGCGATGAAGCCCGGCGCGACCGTGTTGACGGTGATCCCGTCTGGCCCCAGCTCCCGTGCGAACGACCGCATCAGCCCGTGCAATGCGGCCTTGCTGGCAGCGTAGGCGGCGAGGCCAGGGAAGACGCCGCCGCTGTAGACGGCCGCCGAGCTGATGAAGATGATCCGACCACCCGGCCGCGCCAGGTGCGGGGCGGCGGCGAGCGTCGTCAGCAGGACGCCCTTGATGTTGACCCGGGAGTACTCGTCCCAGAGCCGCTCGGCCTCTTCGAGCGGCGTCCTGGTGGAGACGGGCCGGTTCGAGATGCCGGCGTTGTTCACGAGCACGTCGATGGCCCCGTGCTCCTCGACAATGCTCCCGATGGCCCCGGCGATCCCCTCGCGGTCCGCGATGTCCGCCTGCCGCCACGTCACGTTCGGCCCAAGCTCCGCTGCCGCCTGCTGGAGCGGCTCGGCCCGCCGCCCGATCAGCACCACCCGGTCGCCATCTGCCGCGAAGGCGGCCGCAACAGCCCGTCCGATACCTGTTCCACCGCCCGTGATGACTGCTGTACGCTGCCGGCCATCGCTCATGTCTGCCACCTCGCTGTGCAGGTCCGGCCCGGCGTACCGTGACGCCCCAGCCGCCCTGGGCAAGGCTAGCGTATCGGGATGGCCCCGTGCGGGCCTGCCGTGGAGCGCCCCGCCCCGACGTCCCGACCCAGCGGGTCACGTTCGGGCCGGGATGCGCTACCCTGTCAGGGCGGATCGGATCTCACGCACGGTTGTGGTAGAGGAGGCGCCAGAATGGCCTGGACCGTCGGCATCATCAGCCCGGGCGACATGGGCTCCGGCATCGGCGAGAAGTTGGCGAAGAACGGCGCACGCGTCCTGGTGGCGCTCGACGCACGCAGCACGCGCACCAAGGAGCTGGCGGCAGCGGCCGGCCTTGAGGACGTCGGGACTGTCGAGCAGCTGGTGTCCCAGGCGACGCACGTGCTCTCGGTGCTGGTGCCGTCTGAGGCGATGTCCGCGGCGTCGCGCGTGGCGACCGCCCTCCAGCGGACCGGCGCGACCCCGCTGTACGCCGACCTCAACGCGGTCTCGCCGGCCACCACGCGCCGCATCGGGGAGATTGTCGAGGCGGCCGGGGCGCGCTTTGCAGATGGCGGCATCATCGGCGGGCCGCCGCGCGGTAAGGTCAATCCGCGCATCTACGCCTCGGGCACGAACGCTCCCGAGCTGGCGCGGCTCGAAGAGCATGGGCTGATCATCCCGGTCATCGGGGATCAGATCGGGCAGGCGTCTGGCCTGAAGATGTGCTACGCCGCGATGACCAAGGGCTTCCAGGCCCTGGCGACCGAGCTGCTGGTGACGGCCCGTCGGCTCGGGCTGGACGACGCGCTGCGACAGGAGATGCTCGACAGCCAGGCGGACTTGCGGACGTGGATGGCAAAGTCCATGCTGACGATGCCGCCGAAGGCGCACCGGTGGATTGGCGAGATGGAGGAGATCGCCGCGACCTTCGAGCAGGTGGGGCTGACGCCGCGGATGCTGCTCGGGGCCGCCGACATGTACCGCTGGGTGGCGACGACCGCGCCTGGCCAGGAGACGCCCGAGAACCGCGACACCTCGCGCGACCTGGACGGGCTGATCGCGGCGCTGGCCGAGTCACCGGCGGCCGCGAAGGCGTAATTCGCTACCCCTCACCCCGACCCCTCTCCCTCAAGGGGAGAGGGGAGACGCGAAACTCGCAAGCTGGCTCTCCCTCGCCCGCGTACAGGGAGGGAGATATCGACGCAGTCGATATGTGCTCCGCGCAGCGCCCGAGGGTGAGGGCCTTGCCTTCGGTCAGTCGAGCGCCGCGAGCACCTCTTCGACGTGGCCCTCAACCGAGACCTTCGGGAAGACCTTCTTGATCGTGCCGTCCTTGCCGATCACGACCGTCGTCCGCTCGACGCCCATGTACGTCTTGCCGTACATGCTCTTCTCGACCCACACGCCGTACTTCTGGGCGATCTCCGCGCCCTCGTCGGCCAGGAGCGGGAACGGCAGGCTGAACTTGTCGCGGAACTTGACGTGCGACTTCACGTTGTCCGGGCTGACCCCGAGGATGACGGCGCCCTTCTCGGCGAACTCGGCCGAGAGATCGCGGAAGGAGCAGGCTTCCTTGGTGCAGCCTGGGGTGTCGTCCTTCGGGTAGAAGTAGAGCACGACGGCCTGCTTGCCCTTGAAGTCGTCGAGCGAGACGGTTTCGCCCTTGTCCGAGACCAGGGAGACCGGTGGGGCCGGCTCGCCCACCTTGAGGATGTCGCTCACGGCGTCGCTCCTGAGAAGGATTCGGCGGGGACGCTGACGACCTGGCGGCAACGGCACGCCGCCCGACCACGCCGTCTCTGGGGATGATAGCGGCGGACCGGAGATCAAGGCGGAAAAGCCTCAAGACTTGCAGATCATCCCTAACATCATTGCGTCCTCATTGCACACCGACGCCAGCTCTCTGTATCATGCTAGGCGAACGTATGTTCCATACTGCGTTTGGGGGGCACGCGATGCTGTCGGACGACGATCCTCAGAAATGGGGTAACGCACCACACACCAGAGCGAAGCACGAAATCCTCGTTCGCTACATGAAAGCATGGCTACCGATTCTTCGGATACACCGGCGGCTCGTCATTGTCGATGCCTTCGCTGGACGGGGCCGCTACACCACCGAAGAACCGGGGTCGCCCTTGCTCCTTCGCGACATCGCCGGTCGTGTTGCAGGCAATCGCGACTTCGATGTCGATCTCTACTACATCGAACGTAATCCGGCGAACGCCAAAATGCTGGCGGCTGAAATCGCAGCATCTGGACCCTTGGAGCGGGTTGTCGAACACGACCCGATCTGTGATACGTTCGAGGGCGCTGCACCGGGAATTGTGGATGCGATTCGGCGTGCCGGGCGCCCGTCCTTCTGGTTCATTGACCCGTTCGGATACGCAGGGCTTCCCCTGTCCCTGGTCAACCGTATCCTCAGCCTGCCCAGGGCTGAAGTGCTTGTAACATTGATGGTGCAGGATATCAATCGGTTTCTTGAGAATGCGAACCACCAGACGGCTGATGCTCAACTCTTCGGCTTGGAAGGCGATGAGTTGCTTGCCCGCCTCGACGAAGTCAAGCAGTCGCCAGATCGTGTGGGTGCATTGCGTGACCTGTACGTAGAGCGCTTGGAGGCCACGACTGCTCCGGGGCATCGACGCTTCGTGACCTCGGTGGGTGTCGCACGGCGAGGGCCGACTGACATCATCTACTTCCTTGTCCACTCAACAGGGCATCCGAAGGGCAAGCGTGAGATGAAGGAAGCGATGTTCGAGGCTCTGGGTGGGTTCACAGCCTTCCTGGGAGCAAGCCATCCCGCGGTCATGGCTTCTGAATCGGGTCAGTTGGATCTGTTCACCCCTGAGGTTCGCATGAACCTGACGGTCGACTACACGTCGCTGCGTGCGTTGCTCCGAACACGATTCTCGGGTCGCCGCTCGGAGTATGAGCGTGTGCAGAATGAGACCGCAGTCGGCCATGAATTCGACGGCTACACCGATAACCATATCAAGAAGGCGCTAGAGGACCTGGCCCACCAAGGCCGCATTCGTCTGTTCCGCAACAACTTGCCCTCCAAGAACAAGTTGCGGCCAAGTGACGTGATCGAATTTCCGCCAGCCTGACCGTCAGCCGAAGGCTGCCACTTGAAGTTGTCGCTCCTGGACCCGTGGCTGCTCGTCCCAGGTTCGCCCGTCGAGCAGCCGTCCCCCGGACTTCGGTGTCCTGCCACCCACTTGCTTGAAGAAGAACGGCACATCTGCACTTATGCACTGGTCGCGAAGAGATCGTGCCCAGTCCAGGTCAAGAGGACGGAAACGCGGGCCACTCTCGCCGCCCACGATGACCCAGTGTAGGTCTCGGAGGAAAGTACGGCAGGCGAAACCGTGTGCGTGGTCAGTTGGCGCGCCGGCAGCTTGGCACAGGTCAATTGAGGCCAGGAGTGGTTCGCAACTCAGGAAGCGAACGGCAGCAGGTGTGTTCAACAGCAGCGGGATGCGCTCATCGGCGGTCTTCTGGTCCTCGACGCTGACGCCGAGCCAGATGTGTGGCGGCGGCCAAGTATTCTCACCCTGGTCACTGTCTAGTCTCTTGCCGTGAAACGCATCGGACCACCGTTGGATTAGAGCCTGCATGCGGGCGGGGCGCTTCGTCAAGACCTGATAGGTATGATGTGATGCTGCGCCCATGACCTTGAACACGCGGCAGACGAAGCCATCGTCGATGTTCTCGTGAAATAGGTCGCTCATGGAGTTGACGAAGATGCGCCTGGCGTCCTTCCACTTGAGTGGGTAGTCCAGCCGGTCAGGGTGAAGGACCACGTTTTCGTCGGCAAACTGCGCGGCCCACGGCTTCGTTGAGCGTCCGAAGCGCAGCGACAGCGCCTCCGCGTAGCAGTTGCGGCAGCCTTCGCTCACTTTTGAGCAGCCAGTGACTGGGTTCCAGGTGGCGTCCGTCCACTCAATCGCAGAATTGTCACTCATGGCTGCTCCTATGCCTCCAACTTGAGCATAGAACGATTGTTCTTATGGTGTCAAGCGGCCTCACACTGTCAGCGGCGAACTGTACAGTGGGTGGCGCTGGCCGCGCTGCCCGGGTGGCTCGTAGAATCCCACCAGGAGCCGCGCGCGCGATGGCCGCGTACGCCACCTCCGAAACGTCGTTATCGGAGCCCGATTGTGGCGGTTCACGAGCACTCCCACGGAGCCGCTCCCTCGGCGGCCGGCCCGGCGGTCCCCATCGAGCTGGATCTCTCCACGCTCAAGCAGTGCGTCCACTGTGGCCTCTGCCTGGACTTCTGCCCCACCTATCGCGTCAACAATCTGGAGCTGGACTCGCCGCGCGGGCGGATCTACCAGGTGCGCGCCGTCTACCGGGGCGACATCAGCCCCGACAACGAGGACTTCCGCGAGCACATCTACCGCTGCCTGGACTGCCGCGCCTGCGAGACGGCCTGTCCGTCCGGCGTCAAGTACGGGCAGATCGTGGAGGCGGCCAGAGGCCTCGCCCCGCCAGCCGACGCTGCCGAGCGGACCATCGGGCGGACGGTTCTGAACCGCATCTTCACCTCGCGGCTGGCGCTCAACTCGCTCGGCCTCGGGATGCGCGTCTACCAGAAGCTCGGCGTCCAGAAGGCTGTCCACGCCTCCGGGCTGATGAACCTCTTCCCCGAGCGCATCCAGAAGATGGAGCGGATGCTCCCGCCCACCCAGGGTGGCGTCGGCAAGCCGTTCCTGCCAGAGGTGGTGCGGGCGCGCGGCACACGGCGGTTCCGCGTCGGGTTCATCGCCGGCTGCGTCATGCAGGAGTTCCTGGGCGAGACGAATCAGGCCAGCGTGCGGGTGCTCGCCCGCAACGGCTGCGACGTCTACACCCCGCCCCAGCAGGGCTGCTGCGGCGCGCTGCACGTCCACATCGGCGAGCGTGAGACGGCGCGGGGGCTGGCGAAGGCGAACATCGAGACGTTCGAGTCGCTCAACCTCGACGCCGTCATCATCAACGCGGCCGGCTGCGGCTCCACCCTCAAGGAGTATCCGCACCTGTTCCGCGACGATCCGGCCTGGCACGAACGCGCCGTCGCCTTCTCGAACAGCGTCCGCGACATCAACGAGTGGCTGGTGCAGATCGGCATCGACACCGAGAGCCTCGGGCCGTTGCCGGTCCGCGTGACCTACCAGGATCCGTGTCACCTCGTACACGGGCAGGGCATCCGCAACCAGCCGCGCCAGTTGCTCCGCGCGATCCCCGGCCTGACGTTCGTGGAGCTGAAGGACTCGGATGTCTGCTGCGGCAGCGCCGGGATCTACAACCTGACGCACCCCGAGTTCTCGGAGCAGATCCTCGGCTGGAAGATCCCCGAGGTCGAGAAGACGCAGGCCAGCGTGCTCGTCGCGCCGAACCCCGGCTGCGCGATGCAGATCGCCTCGGGCGCGCGCGAGCGCGGCCTGGAGCTGGAGGTCTGCCACGTGGTGGACCTGCTCGACCGCTCGTACCAGGCAGGCGCCCGGGCGTGACCGGGGACGGCCCTCACTCCGAGCCAGGGAAGGCCCTCACCCCCCAGTCACTGTCGATCCTCGGCGTGCGCGTTGACGACGTCACCTACGACGAGTCGCTGGCCCTGGTGGCGCGGTACATCGCCGAGGGCGGGCCGCATGTCGTCACCACGCCGAACCCTGAGATCGTCATGGAGGCCCGGCGCGATCCCGCATTCCGGGCGCTCCTGGCGCGCACGGCGCTCAACGTGCCGGACGGCGTGGGCCTGCTGCTGGCCGCCCGCCTGCGCGGCCGGCCGTTCCGCGATCACGTCCGTGGGACCGATCTGGTGCTCAAGTTGGCCGCCCTCGGCGCGGCGAAGGGCCACCGCTGGTTCCTGCTCGGCGCGGCTGACGGCGTGGCCCAACTGGCCGCTGACCGGCTGTGTGCCCAGTACCCGCGTTTGCAGATCGTCGGGGCCGCGCCCGGCTCGCCGCGCCCGGAGGACGATTCCGCCACCTGGGCCATGATCCGCGCGGCCGGCCCCGTCGACCTGATCCTGGTCGCCTACGGCGCGCCAACCCAGGAGCGCTGGCTCGACCGCAGCCTCGGGCCGCTCGGCATCCCGGTCGGCATCGGCGTGGGCGGCGTGCTCAACTTCCTGTCCGGGCTGGTGCCGCGCGCGCCCGTCTGGATCCAGCGGCTGGAGCTGGAGTGGCTGCACCGGCTGGCGGTGCAGCCCTGGCGGTGGAAGCGACAGCTCAAACTACCGCTCTTCGTGATGCTGGCGCTCGACGAGGCCGCGCGAAAGCGACGGCGGCAGCCGCGCCCACGCGCGGAGATGTGCAACTCTGCGTTATAAATCACTACTGAATTGCAAGTACATACGAACTCTTGACACCCTGATCTGACTGTCGCAGAATCGAGACTCAGCTATTGTCTCTTACGCCCTGGTGCACTCGTTGTATCTGGTGAGGGACTGTCACGGTGCCGCCGGCCGCGCTGGCCGCAGGAGGGACCCATGGCCGAGCCGACCATCATCCAGCAACAGCGAGAGGTCGTACTCGCTGTCAAGCAGCTTGCCGATCAATACACCCAGGAGGAGCTCGACGCCGAGAACCGGCTCCGCCTCGACCGTGAGGCGGCCGACCAGGCGTTCGCGCAGTCCCGCGAGGCTGCCGACACCCAGCTCCGCCGCGCCTACGACATTCTCCGAACTGCTGACTTGCTCGTGCCGCAGCGTGGGGACGCTTCGACCATGGGCGAGATCGTGCCGGCCCACCCGCTGACCCTCTTCGACACCGACCTCGTCATCGGCCTGCGTATCACCACCGCCCAGATGGAAGCTCGCCTGCTGCGGATCCAGTCCGCGATGGCGGACGGCTCGTCCAGCAACCTGATCACCGTCGGCATCATCGTGGGGGCGGTGGTGGCGGCTGGGGCGATCCTGGTGATGCCGTTTGTGGCCGGGTCGGGCAACCCTGGCCTGAGCTTCGGCTGGTTCGGCGCGATGGTGAGCCCGCTGGTGCTCGCGCTGCTCGTGGCCGGCGCGCGCGCCACCTTCTTGCGACCGTACACCCCGGACGAGGACTACGGGTTCATCCGTCAGCACATGGGGTACGTCCTCTACATGCACCAGGTGCTGGTCGAGGAGGCCCGCAGCACGTTCGACCGTCGCCTCAACGAGTGGCAGGAGCGGTTTGACGAGGGGCGCTCGCGCATCGCCCAGAGCTTTCGACAGCAGCTGGCCCTCCTCGGCCCGTCGATCGACAAGTTCAATGCCGCCGCCACAGCCGTCGGGCCTGAATGGTCGGCTCCGGCCTGGAATACCTGGATGCCCTCGACCCGCATGCCGCGCGCCATCTGTGTCGGGGAGCTCCTGGCCGGCATCCGCGACGATCGCATCACCCTGCCCGCGCTGGTGCCGTTCCCGCACGACAAGCCGCTCATCATCAAGACGGACACGCATGCCCGCGAGCGCGCCATCGAAGCGGTACAGTCGATCCTCCTGCGGCTGGTGGCAACCGTCCCACCCGGCGACCTCAAGTTCACCCTGATCGATCCGCTCGGCCAGGGTCGCAACGTCGCGCCGTTCCTGGCATTCGCGGATGCCGGGCTGGGCATCGGCGAGGGCCGCTCCTGGTCCGAGCCGATGCAGATCGAGCAGCGGCTCAGCGACCTGGCCAACCTCGTCGAGGGCGCTGCTGAGGCCACAGCGTTCGCCTCGATGCTGCCGCGCCTCGACCCGAACCGTGCCAACGGCGTGGCCGAGCCGTGCCGCGTGCTGGTCATGCTCGACTTCCCGACGAACGTCTCTGGCCCGGTCAGCCGGCTGCTGACGCCGATCCTCCAGAAGGGGCCGCGCTACGGCGTCCACCCCATCCTGCTGGTGGACACCGACCAGTCGATGCCGTACGGCTTCAACCTGCACGAGATGGAGCAGATCGCGACGACGCTCGCCTGGGATGGCCGCCGGTTCGTCTGGCACGATCCCGACTTCAAGAACTGCTGGGTGGAGCTGGACAAGCCGCCACGTGGCGGGCTGGCGAAGAAGATCATCCACGGCGTGCAGCCGCAGGTGCTGCGGACCGCCTGACGCGTCCGAACACCCGCGCTACGGGGCTTCTGCTGCTGTTGCGGCGATCTCCTCGGGGTCGGCGTCGAGGATCGGCGCGGCCCGAAATTGCGTCTCGTACAGGCGGGCGTACAGACCGCCGGCCGCCAGCAATTCGGCGTGCGTCCCCCGCTCCGCGATCTGCCCGCCCTCCATCACCAGGATCTGATCGGCGGCCAGGATCGTGCTCAGCCGGTGCGCGATGACCAGGCTGGTCCGGCCACGCATCGCCCCATCCAGCGCCTGCTGGATCAGCGCCTCAGACTGCGAGTCCAGGTGCGCGGTCGCCTCGTCCAACACCAGGATACTCGGGTTCTTGAGCAGCACCCGCGCGATGGCCAGCCGCTGCTTCTCGCCGCCGGAGAGGCGGTAGCCGCGCTCGCCGACCAGCGTGTCGTAGCCGTCTGGCAGCCCCGCGATCAGCGGGTGGATGTTGGCGGCGATGCAGGCGGCCTCGATCTCCGCCTGGGACGCGTCAGGGCGCGCATAGAGCAGATTGGCGCGGATCGTGTCGTGGAAGAGGTGCGTCTCCTGGGTGACCATCCCGATCTGCGCCACCAGCGAGGCCGTGCTGAGGGTGCGGAGATCGTGGCCGTCCAGCAGGACCCGGCCCTCAGTCGGGTCGTAGAGGCGGGGCAGCAGGTAGGTGATGGTCGTCTTGCCCGCGCCGCTCGGCCCGACCAGCGCCACCAGTTGACCCGGCTGCGCCGTGAACGAGACGTGCCGGAGCGCCCAGCGCTGCGCTGCCTCGTCGGGTGCGCCGTTGCCCGCGGCCGACACCGGGGCTGTGGGCATGGCGGGCGCCGGGCCGTGGCCGTTGGTGCTCGCCGGGGCGGCAGCCGCGCTGCGCAGCGCCGGCGGCGGCTCCGCGAACCGCGTCCCGATCCGCTCGACGGCGGTCAGCCCGTTGCCGGTGGCCGCCCCGTAGGTGAAGGAGACGTCCTCGAAGCGGATCTCGCCACGCACCCGGGTCAGTTCCAGCGCGTTCGACTGCTCCTCGATCTCCAGCGGCAGATCCAGCACCTCGAACACCCGCTCGAAGCTGACCAGCGAGGTCACCAGCTCGACGCGCGCGTTCGTCAACGCCGCGATTGGCCCGTACAACTGCCCGAGGTACGCCCCGAACGCGACGACCGTCCCGATGGTCAGGCCGTCCGTCAGCACAAGGTAGCCGCCCGTCCAGAACACCATCGCCGTGCCAATCGAGCTGACCAGCCCGATGCCCAGGAAGAACCAGCGGCCGATCAGCGCCTGCCTGATGCCGACGTCGCGGATGCGCCCGGCCCGCTCCGAGAAGCGCCGGTTCTCCTCGCGCTCCCGCCCGAACAGCTTGACCAGCAGCGCCCCGCTGACGTTGAGCGTCTCGTTCATCATGCCGTTCATCTGGCCGTTCAGGGCCATGCTCTCACGGGTGACCCGCCGCAGCAGATCGCCGACCCGCCGCGCCGGCAGGATGAACAGCGGCAGGATCACGACGCCGAGGACGGTCAGCCGCCATTCGAGCGCCAGCATGATCCCGAGGGTCGCGACGAGCGCCAGCGAGTTCGAGATGACGCTGGGCAGCGTGTTGGTGATCGCCTGCTGCGATCCGACCACGTCGTTGTTGACGCGCGCCATCAGCTCGCCGGTCTTACTCTGGGTGAAGAAGCGGAGCGACTGCCGTTGGAGGTGGGCGAAGACGGCGCAGCGCAGGTCGAAGATGATCCCCTCGCCGATCTGCGAGCTGACCCAGCGCTGAAGGACGCTCACCAGCCCGTTGAGCAGTGGCACCAGCACCATCCCCGCCGCCAGCAGGTTGAGCTGCCAGAAGTCGCGGTTGGGCAACGCCTCGTCGATGAGCGCCCGCATCAGGAGCGGCGGCACCAGCGTCAGGCCGGTGATCGCCAGGATCGTCAGCAGCATCAGGGCGATGCGCCCCTGGTATGGCCGGGCGTAGCCGGCCACGCGCCGCAGCACCGAGCGGTCGATGGCTGCGCCCTTTGCATGCTCGTCCTGGTGGAGATACTGCCACCAGCCACCGCCACCCATCATCGGCCGTCGTCTCCGTGTCTGACACTGTGCATGTTGGAAGTATCCGGGCGCGGCTGGGCAAACTGCCAAAATCCACCCCCTGTCCCCTAGTATCTCAGCGCGGGCGTCATGCTGTACGCTGACTGGGGATCGACGTGAGGCCGGCGTACGCCGGCGAAAGGGTGGCGGGCAGGCACGATGGCAGTTGACGCGCGTCCGGCATCCGGGTTCAGGATGCGCCCCCTCTCCGTCGGCGATATCCTGGACGAGTCGATCCAGGTCTACCGTCGGCAGTTCGTGGCGTTCATCACGGCGGCGGCGGTGGTGATCGTGCCGCTGGCGCTGCTCCGGATGGCGCTGATCGCCGGCATGGCTATCCTCGGCGGCTCGCTCGGCAGTGGACGCATCTCCTCCGAGATGGGTGCAGCCGTTGGCATTGGCGCGGCGCTCATGACGCTGCCGGTCACGCTGCTGACGATGCTCGGGCAGTTGCTGGCCGGCGTCGCGGCGTTGAAGATCGCGTCGGACGCCATCCTCGGGCAGACCGTCAACATCTGGGACGCGTACCGCCTGGCGCTGCGCCGGTTCGGGGCCGTCAGCATCGCCGGCCTCCTGGTAGGCCTCGTGGTCAGTGGCGCGGCGTTGTGCTTTCCGGTGTCGATCTTCTTCGCGATGAGCTGGGGGCTGGTCTTCGCGGTCATCGTCATGGAGCCGGTCAGCGGCACCGATGCGCTGCGCCGAAGCTGGGAGCTGATGCGTGGCCGCCGCTGGCAGCTGATGATCTGCTACATCGTGATCTCGATGGTGGTGGCGATGCTTGTGGCGATCCCGGTGACGCTGCTGGCCGTGTTCGCAGGCGTTGGCGCGGCGATCTGGGCCGAGTCGATCTCGCAGGTTGGCTCGGGCGGCTTCGTGCTGTTCCAGGTCGGCCAGATCGTCTTGCAGGCGTTGGGTGAGACGCTGTTTCTCTCGATCTCGTACATCGTGATGGCGCGGTTCTACTTCGACGCTCGGGTACGCAAGGAGGCGTTCGACATCGAGCTGCGGCTGGATCGTCAGGCAGCCGCCCAGACCGCGGCCCAGGTCGCCGCGCAACGCCCGTGAGCGTCCCGGCATGAGCGTGCTGGCGGCGGGGATGTGGGCGCTGGCGCGCGCGGCCCTCGTGCCGGCCGGGCCTGAGGGTCTGCGCCAGAGCGATGCGCCTTCGGCCACGCCCGAGCAGCTTGCCGCGCTCGACGCGATCCTGGCCCGCCCTGAGTTCCAGATGGCGGCCGGCTCCTCGCTGTTCGAGACGTACGTGAACCGGTTCTGGAACTGGTTGTGGTCGCTGTTCGTGCGGCTGCTGGCGTGGCTGGGTGACCTGTTCGGGATCAGCCGCACGGATGCCGAGGCGGGCGTTGCGTGGATCATGCTGATCGTCAGCGTGGTCGTGGTGATCGGCGTGGCGATCGTGCTCTACCGGCTGTCGCGGGGGAGCCTCTCGGCCAACGAGCGCCTCGCCGACCGTGCCGAGGCGGGCCGCCCCGGGGCCGCTGACGAGCGTGCGCGGGCGCGTGCCGTCGCCCAGGCCGACCCGCGCCTTGCCGTCCATCATCTCTACCTGGCGGTCCTGCTGCGGCTGGACGAGCGCGCGCACCTGGTGTTCGACGGCGCGCTCACCAACCGCGAGTTTCTGCCGCACCTGACCGGCGATCCGTCCCTGGTGGAGCCGTTCTCGGCGCTGGTGGCCCGCTTCGACCGCCTCTGGTACGGCCAGCAGACGTGCTCTGAGGCCGAGTACGCCCACTTCAGTGTGCTGGCCGAGCGCGTCTGGGAGGCGGCCGGGGCGGTCGATCCACCGTCGGCTCGGGACAGCGAGCGTGCCGTCGCTGCCGGGGGCGTCCGCCCGTGAACCGGCGGCTGGCGCTGTTCGGCGGGCTGTTCGTGCTGCTGTTCGCCATGCTGGTGCTGGTCTCGCCGGACAACCGCGAGCAGCCACGGCTGACGGTCTACTCTGCGCAGCCCACGGGTGGGAAAGCGCTCCGTCTCTGGCTCGAAGCGCTCGGCCACACCGTCTCGACTATCGAGGCAGAGCCGTACCGCGTGCCGGGCAACGCCAACGTGGTGGTCGTGTTGGCCCCGCGCTCGTCGCTCGACGGCGCGGTAGTGGCCGAGCTGGAACGGTTCGTCCGTCGGGGTGGGCGGCTGGTGGTGCATGCGACGTTCGAGACAGCGCCCTTGCTGCGGAGCTTCTCCCTTGCACTGCGGCCGGTGGCGGACATCGTGCGGGTGGTCCCCGCGAACGGCGCCGGGCTCGATCCACGGATCGAGCCGATGTCGTTGCCCGCGACGGCGACCGCCCGGGCCTTCGATCTGACCCGGACCAGCGGCCGGCTCACGCCCCTGCTCTACGGCGAGCGCGAGGAGGCCTCCCCGGCCGGCGGGCGGCCGGTGCTGGCCGCTCGCGTCACGGCCGGGCGCGGCGAGGTCATCGCGATCACCGTCCCGGACCTGTTCTCGAACGAGGGCTTGCGGACCCCTGACCATGCCCGGCTGGCGCTCTCGCTGATCGGGCCGAGCGGCCAGGGCCAGACGGTGGCGTTCGACGAGCTGCACCACGGTTTCGGGCAGACCCGGAGTGGTGGCCTGTTCCGATTCGTGTTCGCGTACACCTGGGGGCGGGCGGTGTTCTGGGCTGGCGTGGTGCTGCTGGTCTTCCTGCTCTGGCGTGGACGACGGCTCGGCCGGTCCGTCCCCGTGTTTGTGGACCGTGGACGGTCACTCGGAGAGCTGGTGTCGTCGCAGGCGGCGCTCTACCGGGCCGGCCGCAAGCGGGCGTGGGTGGCCGAGCACCTGGCGCGGCAGGTGCGCCACCAGCTCACCCAGGCTGTCGGCCTGCCGGCCGATGCCACCGACGAGGAGCTGGCGACCCGTGCCCGCCAGCTCGGGCGCGACCCAGGTCGGGCGCTGCGGGTGCTGGCCGGCGTCCGCAACGCCCGTTCGGACCGCCAACTGGTGACGCTGACGCACGAGGCCCGTGGCGCCCGGGCTGAGTTGACGGCCCGCGAGGCTCGCCCGACTGGCCCCTGAGCACTCGCACTCGCTCCTGGGCGCACGCATCAATGCCATGCTCCTGCGGTGCTCGCCATCCCTGGTACCATTCGTCGGGTCGCGTAGACCTCACCCCACGCCGCGATCTGCGTGCCGCACTCGGCGATCCACACCCGGAGTGCGTGAAGCATGTTCGATCCTCCAGCCATCTGGCGGAACGGCCCGCTTCGCCTCTACCACGGCACGCTTCAGGATTCGGTCGCCTCGATTCAGCGGGGGATTGATCCCGTCTACTTCAAGCCCAGCCGTGACTTCGGACGAGGTCTTTATCTCACCTCGTCGCTTCGTCAGGCCTCCGTCCGTGCTGAGCTTTCTCGTTGACCGTGAGGCGCTCGCGCGGCTTGATCTGCTGACGTTCGTGCGCGGTGACTACGACGCAGCGGACTTTTGGAGTTTCGTTCGGCACTGTCGAGAGAACGATGACCATCATGGTCGCGTTTCAAACGGCGGTTGGTATGATGTCGTGGCAAGGCCAGTCGCTGCGTTCTGGAAGCAGCGCGCATGCTACGCGGGTGCCGACCAGATCAGCTTTCACACTGCGAGCGCGCTGGCCGTGCTTGGACGGGCGAGCCAGGAGGTTGTGTCGTGATGCGAGCCGGCGTACGCCACCCAGCATACGACTACGCGGACGAGATTCGGGCGTTCTGGGACACGGTGCGCGACTCGCTTATCGAGTTACACGGCCTCAGTTCGGCAGATGCCGCGCGTCGGGTTCTCGGACTCAGGCAACGACTCAACGACCGTCCAACCGACAACACGCTTGACATCATCTACCACGCCGAGCCATTTGATGTCGCCTGCAATCTCGCTGAGCATGAGATTCGATGGGAGGATCATCAGGCAGCGTACCGCGCGATCTCCGACCGCCATCAGGCGACGGTCCGCGTGCGGAGGCCAATCTCTTCCCAGAGTCCGTATCTGTCGTAGGACGTTGGAGGCTCTATGAGCGCGCAGCAGCCCGAGCGGATGCAGGGCGTCCTCTCGCCGGTCGTCACCCCCTTCGACGCCGATCTTCAGCCTGATGCCGCCCGCTTCGTGCGGCACTGTCAGTGGCTGCTCAGCAACGACGTCGGGCTGGCAGTCTTCGGCACCAACTCGGAGGGCAACTCGCTGTCGGTGGGGGAGAAGGTCCGGCTGCTCGACACGCTGGTCGAGGCGGGCATCCCGGCCGGCCGCATGATGCCCGGCACCGGCGCCTGCGCCCTCACGGATACCGTTGAGCTGACCCGCCACGCCGTGCAGCTCGGCGCGGGCGGCGTCCTGATGCTGCCGCCGTTCTACTACAAGGGCCTCTCCGACGACGGCCTTTTCCGCAGCTTCTCGGAGGTCATCCAGCGGGTCGGCGACAGTCGCCTGCGGATCTACCTCTACCACATCCCCCCGGTCGCCAACGTGCCGATCACGCTGACGGTCATCGAGCGGCTGCTGAAGGCGTACCCGGGCACCATCGCCGGCATCAAGGACAGTTCGGGCGACTGGTCGAACACCAGGGCGATGCTCGATCGGTTCCAGCCGCACGGCTTCGACGTCTTCTGCGGGAGCGAGTCGTTCCTGCTGGCGACCATGCGCGGGGGTGGGGCCGGCTGCATCTCGGCCACGGCGAACGTCAACCCGGGGCCGATTGCGAAGCTGGCGGCCACCTGGCAGAACGCGGATGCCGACGCCCAACAGGATGCGCTGGACGTGGTCCGCAAGGTCTTCCAGGGGTACGTGATGATCCCGGCCCTCAAGGCGGCCGTCGCGCACTACGGCGACGATGCCGACTGGGTGACGGTTCGCCCGCCGCTGACCGAGCTGACCGCCGCCGAGCGCGCGGACCTCGCGAAGAACCTCGATGCCGTCGGCTTCACCATGCCGGGGCTGGCCGTCGCCGCCCGCTGACTCGCGCTCAGCATTCGGCGCGCAGGCCTACTACTGCGCCATGGTGAATACGAGGCGTGTCATCCCGACCGAAGCGAGGCACGGGCGGAGCGGAGGGATCTTCTCCGGCCACACACCAGGTCCACCGGGGAAGATCTCTCGACTTCGCTCCTTCGTCGCTTCGCTCGGGATGACGGATACCCCGATCAGCTTCATCGTGGTCGTGTACGAGCCGCGTGCCTGTCAGACGCAGCAAGAGGCCGCGCTGGGGAGTCACATCCTGAGCGCGGCCCCATTCTGTTTCCGGGGATACTACGCCTTGCGGTAGTAGTCCGTCTTCATCATCTCGTTCCAGTTGCCGTCCTGGCCCTGGAAGCGGGCCGTCAGCGTGTGGTGGTTGTCGTCCACCAGCTCCACGATGTCGTGGTACATGGTCGTCTTGCCGGGCGCCTCGAAGCTCGGACCCTCAGACGCCAGGATCAGCTTCTCGCCCTCACGAGTCGCGTCGTAGACCCAGAGCTTCGTCATCATCGAGCCGAACCACGTCCCGACGTACTTGCCCGCCTGGGCGTCAAACCCGAGCGTCATGAAGCTGATCATCGAGTCGCCATCGGGCATCACTCCGGTGGCCTCGCCGTGGATGAAGAACCCGCCGATGGAGCGGATGCTCATCGTGCCGGTAGCCTTGACTGGCTCGCCGGTCGGCCCGCAGGACATCTCGGTGACGGACTCCCACTCGCCGACGAACTTCTGGAGCCACTCGTGCTCGGCCTGGGGCTTCTCCATCTCGTACTCAGGCGCCGCGGACTGTGTCTCAGCGGTATCGATCGCCATCTCGCTGCTCCCTCTCACGAATCTGCTGACACTCGGGGCGGTGCGCCCCGACGCTGGTGAGGCGTTCACTGAGGCTGAACGGTCGTTCAGGACCGCGACAGCCGCTGTGCTCGCCGACGATAGATTGAGAGCGCGGTGCTGAGTCCCGCGCCGCGCTCTCGCGAGGTGTGCTGGCTGTCGCTGGTGGGTCAGCCGCCGGCCATCGCCCCGACCACCCGGAACGGCTCCTGACCGGCCGCCACCGGTGCTGGCAGCGGCGAGTCCGGCGACTCGTTCGAGAGGTCTTCCTGGCAGGCGAAAAACCGCACGAACGCTCGCCTCCTCCTGGTGGCGCGGTCGCGGATCGTCCCCTGCAGCATCGGGTAGCGGGCTTCGAGTGCGTCGAGCACAGTGCGCTGGGTCACCTCGCCCGACACGTCGAGCGCCAGCTCGCCGTCCACCTTCGCCAGCGTCCGCAGGTGGAAGGGGATGATGACCCGGATCATGGCAGCGTCTGGACCTCGACCGACACCACGGCCGGCAGGTCTCGCACGATGGGCGCCCAGCTGTCGCCGCCGTCCGCCGAGGCGTAGACCTGGCCGCCCGTCGTGCCGAAGTAGACGCCGCACTCGTCCATCTTGTCCACGGCCATCGCGTCGCGCAGGACATTGACGTAGCAGTCAGCCTGGGGCAGCCCGTTCGTCAACGCTTCCCACTCGTTGCCGCCACTCTTGCTGCGGTAGACGCGCAGCTTGCCCTCTGGGGGAAAATGCTCCGAGTCGCTCTTGATCGGCACCACGTAGACGGTCTCTGGCTCGTGGGCATGCACGTCGATGGGGAAGCCGAAATCGGTCGGCAGGTTGCCGCTGATCTCGTACCAGCTTTCGCCGGCGTCGTCGGAGCGCATCACGTCCCAGTGCTTCTGCATGAACAGGGTGTTCGGCCTGGACGGATGCATCGCCAGCCGGTGCACGCAGTGCCCGACCTCGGCATCGGGGTTCGGCAACTCGTACGGCGACTTCAGCCCCTTGTTGGTCGGCCGCCAGGTCTCGCCGGCGTCGTCCGAGCGGAAGACGCCGGCCGCCGAGATCGCGCCAAACATGCGGCCCGGCGTCTGTGGGTCCAGCACGATGGTGTGCAGCCCCATGCCACCGGCGCCCGGCTGCCAGTACTTGCCGGACTCGTGGTTACGGAGACCCGTCATCTCGTGCCACGACTGCCCGCCGTCCGTGGTGCGGAAGAGCGCCGCGTCTTCCACGCCCGCGTAGACGGTGTCCGGGTCCGCCAGCGACGGCTCGACGTGCCACACCCGTGCGAACTCCCACGGGTGCGGGGTGCCGTCGTACCAGAGATGGGTGCCGGGCGTGCCATCGTAGGCGAACTGGTTGCCGACCGGCTCCCAGGTCTTGCCGCCATCGCTGGAGCGCTGCATCAACTGGCCGAACCAGCCGCTGGTCTGCGAGGCGTAGATCCGATTCGGATCGGCCGGCGAGCCCTTCATGTGGTAGATCTCCCAGCCCGCAAAGTGCGGGCCGCTGACCTCCCAGCGGTCACGCTTGCCGTCGGCGGTCAGGATGAACGCGCCCTTGCGCGTCCCCACGAGTACCCGTACGCCAGTCATCTCCCTTGCCCTCCACACAGGAGTTTCCGCTCGGCACACACCCGACGGACGACCATGCGCGCGAGCGCTCGCACTTCGATCGCGCTGACGACATCCACCTGTAGAGCAGCCTGCGCCGTGCTGCCGCGTGCATATGCACACGCTGATCGTACGGGAAGAACATCCGTTCTGGAAGGGGTTTCGCGTTACGGAGAGATCACACGTTCTGGCCGGCCGTGTGTCAGTCGTCATGTCTGCCGCGTGCGGGGCCTGCCCGACGAGGTCAGGGTGTGTCGGGACTGCGACAGCTGTTCGAGCTTCAGGGTCTACGGTGCGCGCACTGAGACGCCGTTTGAATCCTGACGCGTACCTGATGTCAACCTGCGCCTTTCTAACGCCCGCCTGACGAATCCCGTGCGACACTGTGGTCGGGACACAGACCGACACCCCAGCACCCCTGACACGGCCCCTGGCCGTGACGAGAGACGGGACGGAAGGGATCACGACGATGCAGGCAGTAGCAGAGCTGGTAGAGCTGGCGAAGCAGGGTGACCACCAGGCGTTCGCGTCCCTCTACGAGCAGTACTCCCCGCTCGTCTACCGCTTCCTGCGCCGCCGCCTCGATGGCTCGGACGACATCGTGGAGGATCTGACCGAGGACATTTTCGTCAAGGTCTACGAGAAGCTCGACAAGTACGTGGAGCGCGGCCTTCCCTTCACCGCCTGGCTCTACCGCATCGCCCACAACCACCTCGTCGACTACCTCCGCACCCTTCCCCGGACCGCTGCGTCGTCTCTGGACGAGGTCGCGGAGATGCCCGAGCTGCGGCCCAGCTCGGACTACACCCGCGTGCTCGACCGCCACTCCCTCGAGCCTGCGATGGCTCGCCTGACCCCCGAGCAGCGGCAGGCTGTTGAGCTGCGCTTCATGCAGGGCATGAGCGTCGCCGAGACCTCCGCCGTCATGGGGCGGTCCGACGAGGCCGTCAAGAAGCTGCAGGCCCGCGCACTCGCAAACCTCCGCCGGTATCTCTCTCCGTCAACCGCCCAGCCCATCCAGACTGCCCGCCCGACGATTCCCACGAACGTTACGCCGTTCCGCAAGGCTGTCGCTTAGTCGCCTGCTCTCTCGTCGATCGCTCTCCCGCCGGACCCGCTGAGACGCTCCTGCAAGACCCGCTCTCTCCACCAACTGGCAGCGCCCACCACCAGCAGCAGCATCCACAACGCTCGCAACCAGTATCTGCCCGCTCTCACTCAGGCTGCTTCGTTTTCGCTGATCTCACGAGCTTTCCTGCCAGGATCGAACAGCTCTCCCGCTCTCGTCCCCCCGCTATGCTTGACGCCAGCCCCCTCGACCAACTGTCGAGGGGGCGCTTTTGTGTTCGGCCCGGCGCCGAGCAGCCGCCCGGGCGCTACGACAGGGCGTGGCTGGCAGGGCGTGGCTGGCAGGGCGTGGCTGGCAGGGCGTGGCCGGCAGGGCGTGGCCGGCGGCGCTCCCGCCGTGATGATTGACGAGCGGGGCGGCCGTGGCTGCCAGCGTCGCGGGCTGGCGGCTCTTCGCGCGAGAGTGTGCGGTCCGGGTGTGATAGACTCCCACGTGGAGCGTGGCGTCTCGCCTGGGTTCAGACGCTCGCACATTTTTGTGACACGTTCGGGGCCGTTCGCCTCCGACTTGCATGGATTCACCGCTCGTTCTGGTCGTCGATGATGAGCCGCATATCTGCCTGCTGGTGCGCGAGACCCTCCGCGCGGCCGGTATGACCGTGCGCTCTGCGTCGGACGGCCGGCAGGCGTTGCGTGCGTTGGACGAGGACGATCCCGCGCTGATCCTGCTGGACGTCGGGCTGCCGGACATCGACGGCTTCTCGCTCTGTTCGCGCATCCGCGAGGTCAGCCGCGCGCCGATCATCATGCTGACGGCCCGCCATCACGACGAGGACGTGGTCCGGGGCTTCAAGGCTGGTGCTGACGACTACGTCATCAAGCCGTTCAGCCCACGCCAGTTGGCCGCGCGCGCCGAAGCGATGTTGCGACGTTCCCGCGGGCCGTCGGCAGTTGTGGGGCGGTATCACGATCAGCATCTGGAGATCGACGTCTCGTCGCGACGCAGCGTGCTCAAAGGCGAAGCATCGCGGCTCACGCCATCCGAGGCCAAGCTGATGGATCTCGTGCTGGCGCACCCGCGTCGGGTGTTCACGCCGCAGGAGCTGCTCCGTCACCTGCGCGGCCCCGGCTACGAGGACGCACATGGGGCGCTCCGGCAGGTGATTCTCGGGCTGCGCCGCAAGATCGAGCCGGACCCGTCGTCGCCCACCTACCTCGTGACAGCGCCCGGCGGCGGGTACGCTTTCGAGCCGCACCTCGACTGACCGGCCCGCGCAGCCCGCCCGACTAGGGCTGGCGCGCACCGTGGGCTGCGGCAGGTCTGGCAGGCATCTGTGCAAGCTGCCACAGGCATTGTGCCAGGAAGACGGTCCTGGCCCCTGTTCGACGGGAGTCGATTGGGCGATCTGCCCAACACTCCTGCGGCTTTCTTGTCCCCGCTGTCCAATGTTGACACCATCGGAAGCCGGTATCCTGACCGAGACGGCTGGGCCGGGCGCTCGGGCGCAGCCCAGGTGACTCCTTCAGCGAGGCATTTCGCGGCCCCATGTCCGCCACTGTTCACGATGTCTGGGCCGGCGCGCTTCCGCCGGGCACGCAACTCGTCGGTGGTCAACTCGGGTTGGACCGTGAAGTCCGCTGGGTGATCACCCTCCGCCCGCGCCCCCCAGGCCTTGTGGGGCTCAAGGGTGGTGAGCTGGTACTCGTCGCCGCCGACACACTCCGCTCGCTCGACGACCGGTTGACGCTGGCTCGCGCACTCGATCAGCTGGCTCAGGCTGGCGTGGCGGCCGTCGCGGCCCGTGGCGGCATCGATCAGTCGGCCATCGCTCGGGCGGATGCGCTCGGGTTCCCGCTGCTCTCCCTGCCGAAAGACGCCTCCCTCAGCGAGTCCGAGCACGAGGCGTTGCGCCTGCTGGCCGACCGCCAGGCCGAGACGGCCGAGCAGACCCGGCAGGTGCAGCAGCAGTTGACCGAGCTGTTGATCGCCGGACACGGGCTGCCGGCCATCGTGGATCGGCTGGCCGTGCTCACGCGGCGTGCCGTGGCTGTCGAGGATGCGTCAGGCATCCGCCAGTTGAGTGGCGCTGCCGTGAGTTTGCCGGACCGCGTCCAGGTCGTCGATGCGCTGGATCGGGCGCGCTCGCGGCTGTACGCCTGGATCGATGGGCGGCGCGTGCCGGCCGCCGACCCGCCAACCCAGCGCTTCCGCCTGGAACTGGACGGCATCGGGCGGGTGGTGGCCCCCATCGCCGCCGACGACGGTGCGCTGGCGTTCCTGTCGCTGATCGCGCCGCACGAGTCGCTGAATCGGGCGGACGCGCTGAGCGCGTCCCAGGGCGCGACGGTCTGCGCACTGGTGCTGGCCCGTGAGCGGGCGGTTCTTCAGGCCGAGGACCGTCTGCGCCGTGACGTGGTGACGGACCTCCTCAGCGGCGCGTTCACCTCCGACTCGGCCCTGCTGGAGCGTGCGGAGCGGCTCGGCTTCAACCTGACGGCGCCGCATCTGCCGATTGCCCTGCGGGTCGCCTCCGATTCGGCGACTGCCCTGCCGCGCAGCCATGACGTCGTCACTGGCCTGATCCGCGAGTTGAGCCGGCTCGGCGTCTCGGCGCCGGTCGGCGTGCTTGGGGACACCATCGGGCTGGCGCATCCGGTCGACGGCAATGAGCCTGTCGCCATCGCCGCGCGCGTCCACCGGCTGGCGGCCCAGGTCAGCGGCAAGGTTGTGTCGGCAGGCGTCGGGCGGGTCGGGACCGGCCCGACGGCCATCGCGCAGGGCTACCGCGAGGCCGACCGCGCCCTGGTCATCGCGCGGCGGCTGTTCCCGCCCGGCGAGCTGACCTTCTTCCAGAACCTGGGAGTACACCGGCTGCTGCTGGCGCTCGACGGGCACCCGGAGCTCGGCGCATTCTACGAGGAGACGCTGGCGGCCATCGACCAGTACGACCGCTCGAACCGGTCGGAGCTGCTGCCGACGCTCGAAGCGTTCTTCGCCGCCGACAACAGCCTTGCCGAGACGGCCTCGCGGCTGCATCTTCACCGCAACACGGTCGCCTATCGCCTGCGGCGCATCGAGCAGATCAGCGGCCATCACCTGAGCGACCCTGAGACCAGACTGGCGCTGCATCTGGGGTTGCGGGTGCGCCACGCGCTGGCGGCCCGCGAGCCGGACACGGACCCGATCAGCCTGGCGCCGCCGGCGAACCTGGCCGAGCGGCGGCTGGCCCGCTGAGCGGCCGTCAGGGAATCTCGCCCGCCGCCCCACACGTCTCGCCGGCCGTCCCGTCAGGCGCTCGGGCCGTCCAGTCCGTCCGCACGCCGCACGACCTTGCATTCGGCGGCGTCGGTTGTTACCCCTGCACAAACCCCCGTTTGTGGACCGTGCACGGCTTGGCTTCGCTGTGCCATCCCGCTTAAGCTTCCCCGCACGTGTCCGGATCCCCGCTGCTGGGGGTGACGGCGCTGGCCGGCGCCTGCGTCCGGCTCCTCCCACAGCCCACGACGAGGAGTGACTGTGCGCGCGTTGCGCCTGCTTCGCTGGACCGCTCCCTTTCTGATCGCGCTGGCGGTGCTGTGTGCTGGCGTCACGCCAGCGCCGGCCCAGGCCATGCCGGTCCCGCCGAGCCGGCTGGGCACCTCGGCGGACTATCAGGGCTTCATCAATGGGCGCTTTCTGATCCTGAACATGCACGGCGGCTTCATCCACCGGAGCATCGACCCGGTTCAGGAGAACATCCGCTACGCTGCCTGGATGAACGCAGGGGCGATCCGGATCTTCGCCACGGACAGCACGCAGAACAGCGCCGAGGATGCCAACTGGCTCGGCAACCGCATCGCGGATGTCGCGCCGGCCCTTCGCGCCAACGACGTGAAGCTGATCGTCGCCCTGGTCAATAACCACGAGGAAGTGCCGGGCGAGCCACGCAACAGCGTCGGGATGAAGGATGGCTACTGGCAGCACCTGCTGCCCTTCTTTCAGGGCAACTGGCGCGGCCCGTACCTCGACTTCAGCCGTCGGCTGATCTCGACCGTTGTCAGCCGGGGTGCGCGCGACGTGATCCTGGCCTGGGAGTACGGCAACGAGCTGAACACCCAGGACGATCCGCCCCTCGTGCTGACCTTCTTCGAGCAGATGCGCCGTGAGATCCGGGCCATCGACCCGACGACGCCGATCTGGCCCGGCACGATGGGCAGCCACCACCTGACGCCGGCCTGGGAGTACTCGCTGGCCCGCCGCCTCTACTGCGAGGGGCCGATTGACGCCTACACGCTCCACACCTACGACTGGGTGGACGCCTACCACCCCGGCGACATGCCGATTGACCGCGACCTGAACTACGTCGTCAACTACCCGTGCGAGAATGGGCGCAAGCTGCCGGTGGTGGTCGAGGAGCTGGGGACGTCCCGCGAGTTGCCCGGCTCCTACACGGCTGACAACGAGAGCGCCCGCATCGAGCAGGAGATCAACCAGCTGCGGATGGTGCTGTCCTACGATCAGGTCGTGGGGGTTGGCGCGTGGTCCGCCGAAAGCCCGAACACGCCGATCTTCCGCCACGATAACCGTCGCGGCCTGACCTCGTACGGCCCGGGCCGCGACGGCTCCGGCTCCTGCTACCCGGGCGCGCCCGACGGATACGGCGGAGCACGCTGCCGGCTGGAGCAGATCCTCCGGAACCTGCCCAGCCGCCCGTGAGCGCTGTCTCGGTCCTGGTGACACGAAAGCAGGCCCGCGGTGCAGGGCGATTGCATGTTCGTCCGTGTTCCCGAAGCGCGACTAGACGAGCGGTCGGGGACTGAAGTCCCCGCCTACCGTCATGCCGTCGCTGCGCGACGGCCGTCGGGAACGGCCGGCACTGGTGCGACTGGCGCGTCGCGCAGCGACTGCAGGATGGTAGGCGGGGCTTTCAAGCCCCGACGAGGCGGCACGACGCGCTCAACATACGATTGCACTGGTAGCAGCATCAGGGCGATCGCATGTTCGTTGGTGTACCCGAAGCATCATGGAACGGGCGGTCGGGGGTT
>JADZEM010000113.1 GCA_020850535.1 Chloroflexota bacterium | reverse complement strand
GGCTTGAAAGCCCCGCCTACGATCCTGCAGTCGCTGCGCGACGCCCCGGTCTCACCGGACGACGCTGTTCCCGGTGTCCGTCGCGCAGCGACGGCGTGACTGTAGGCGGGGACTTCAGTCCCCGACCGCCCGTTCCACGATGCTTCGCGTACACCAACGACTATGCGATTGCCCTGCGTGGTGACCGTGCCGGCGACGGGGATGACGAAGGGGAACGGCGTCAACTTGCCGTTCCCCTTCATGAACGCTACGAGACCGTACCCGGCCCCTGGCTTCGGACGATGCTGCGCTACAGCACCCGGGCCAGCTGAAACCGGATGATCGTCACCAGCTCCTCGGGGTTCCAGGCCCCGTAGCTGCGCTGCCACAGCTCGCGGAACTCTTCCAGCGTGTAGTCGCCCTCCTGGCGCGCATCCTCCTCCGTCATCTCGCCCAGCCGCTTGCGGATCACCTCGGTGATCTCCAGGTCGGCGAACTGGATGACGTCGGCCCGCACGATGCTGCCAGCCTCGATGTTCGGATCGACGCGCCGGCGGGTCGTCTGCTGCTTTTCGCCGCTCACCACCGACTGGTAGTGCCGGTGGGTGAACGCCAGCGAGGCGCGCGGCTTGGCCGCCGCCTCCTGCACGATCTGCGGGACCGGGACCGGCGTCTCGGTGGCCGCCCGGCGGATCACCTCCCGCGCGACCTCGCGGGGCACCCGCTCCTCGGCCAGCTGCGTGGCAACCTCAACCTGCCGCTCGGGATCCTTGATCTTCTCGGCGATGTCCAGCGCGGTCCGGTAGTCGATCTTGCCTTCCGGCACCCGCTTCTGCTCGCGCGGGGCGATCCTCTCCTGGACCTCTTCCGGCAGGTTCAGCGTGCGAACCCAGGCCCGGACCGTGTCCACCTCCACGCCGATGCGCGTGGCGATCACATCCCACCCGACGTACTTGCCCGGGTAGCGCTCGCGGAGCTCCTGGCAGAGCTTCGCCTTCTCGACAGCGGAGAGATCCTCGCGCTGCACGTTTTCGACGAGGTTGATCTCCATGACTTCGTCGTCCGAGTACTCCCGAACGAGGACCGGCACCTCGTCGAGGCCGGCCTGCTGCGCTGCGCGATACCGTCGTTCGCCAACGACCACCTCGAAGTGCCCGTTCACCGGTCGCACGATGATCGGTTCGAGGATGCCGTACTGCTTGATGCTGGCGGCCAAATCGTCCAGACCGCTCTTCGAGAAGCGAAGGCGGGGGTTCAGTTTGTTTGGCTGAATGCGCTTCAGCTCGAGGTCCGGCACGTCTCTCGGTCCTCCTGCTCCTGGCTAGGGGTGGCCCGAGTCTAGCAGCCGCCATGACGCGGGAAAGTTACGGCGGGCGCACCAGATCGACACAGCATCGTCACGGCCGTGAGCGACCAGCCAGAATGCGGCATCGACTCGACAGAACACGACCCTGTCGTCACGCCCTGGCCTCCGCCTCGGCCCCTCCGCTGGACGGCGACGCGGCCTCTCAGCCCGAGCAGCCGGCCGAGGCCTTGTGAAAGATCGCAACGCGGGGCGTCTCTGTGTGGCACACAATATCGTTGGAACGTGCGAGAGACCCTGGTATCCTGATGCATGAGCGCGAGCGGCTCGCCGGGTCTCGCAGGGGTAGAGGCAGCGTGCGACTCATCCTCCCGGTCACCTTCTCGTTCGGATTGCCTGCCTGGGGCGCGAATCGCCGTCCTGCGCTGGGGCCTGTCGAGCATGTTGCGCTCGAACGGCCTGCGAACGTTGCCCGCCGTCTTGCGCGGGTCCAGGCCGGCATCGCCGTCCTGGTGTCGGTCGTCGTGGCCGTCCTCGCGCTGCTGGCTGTCAGCCTGCCGGACGAGGATCGCCCGGCCTTCGCCTTGCTGCTGCTGCTGCTGACGCTGTCTGGCCTCGCGATGATCGCCCTGACGGACCGATGGATCGGTCGAAGCCTCGACATCCTGGTACGTTCTGGATCGCAGGCGCGCCAGTCGGCCGCCGAGCGCGCGGCGGACCTGGCCCGGGTGAACGGTCGGCTGCAGCGGCGGGACCGCGAGCGCGCCGAGTTGTTCGCCACCATGTCGCACGAGCTGCGGACGCCGCTCAACGCGATCATCGGGCACGGCCGGCTGCTGCTCGACGAGCTGGACGGCGACCTCAACGACGAGCAGCGCGCCGACGTCCAGCAGATCTACGAGGGCGGTCGGAGCCTGCTCAAGATCGTCAACGGCACGCTCGATTTCGCCCGGCTGGAGGCGGGGGCCGTCGAGGTGGTCTGCGAGCCGGTGCACCCCTGGCCGGTGGCCGAGGAAGTGGCGGCGCTGCTCCAGCCGCTCGCGGACGCCCGCGGGCTGCGGCTGACGACGTCGCTCAGCCCGTCGCTCCCGCCGGTCCTGGCCGACGAGGAACGGCTGCGGCAGGTGCTGGTCAACCTTGTCGGGAACGCCGTGAAGTTCACGCCGACGGGCTCGGTGGAGCTGCAGGCGTCGGCCTCGGCGGACGCGGTGACGCTGGCCGTCGTGGACACGGGCATCGGCATCCCCGAGGAGGCGCGTGCCCGCATCTTCGAGCCGTTCCGGCAGGTTGACGGCGGCATGGCGCGAGCGCACGACGGCACCGGACTCGGACTGGCCATCAGTCGCCAGCTGGTTGAGCTGATGGGCGGTCACCTGTGGGTCGAGAGCAACGACGGCCACGGCTCGCGATTCCTGGTCTCGCTGCCGCTCGCTCCCGCGCAGCCGCGCCTGGCCGCCGATGTCCCAGCCGACCGTGCTCCGCTCGCCGCTTCCCAGCACGTGGTGCTGGTGTCGGACGATCCGGCGGCCGACGCTCTGGTGGCGGCGCTGGCTGACCAGGGCGTGCGGGCCGCGCGGCACACACCAGACGCCTGGATGCGGGACCGTACGAGCATGCTGGCCCCCCGTTGTGTGCTGGCCGACGTCCGCGGCGTGCAGGCGGGCGCATGGCGGCTGCTCCAGGCTACTGCCAGCGCCGACGCGACATCGGACGCTCGCATCGGCCTCTTCGGGTTCAGCGCCGATGGGCATCGGGCCTTCGGGCATCAAGCCTTCGGCAACGTGCTGATGACGCCGCATCTGTCGGTCTTGCCCTTCGCGGAGCTCGAGCGGCTCTTGCCGGACCGTTTGAGCGCCATCCCGGCTGACGACCTCGCACTCGTCGTCGGCGCGGATCCGCTCTGGCGGCGTCAGGTTTCGCTGCTGCTCCAGGCGCGCGGCCTGACCCCCTACGAGGTTGCGCGGGGCGAGGCGGCCCTGACGGTGGCGCGCGGCGAGCAGGTTGGCGCGGTCGTGCTCGATCTCGTCGCGGACAGCCCCGGGCTGCCTGAGCTGTTGGCGGAGCTGCTGGCCGCCCTGGGACGCCGCGCCTGCCCGCTGGTGGTGGTGACGCCAGACGCGCTGACGCCGCGCCAGCAGCACCGGCTGTACCTCGGGGCGCTCAGCTGGCTGACGGCTGGCGCGCTGCCGCTGCCAGCCCTTGCTGCTCGCATCAGAGAGCACGTGACCGAGCCACGCCGGTCGCACGTGGCCGTGGGAGAGTATTGATGGCGCGTGCACTCGTGATCGACGACGACGTTGCGAACGGCCGGATCGTCACGAAGTACCTGCAGCGCGAGGGCCATCAGGTAACCACCCAGACTGAAAGCCGGCGCGGCCTCGACGCGGCGATCGCGAACCCGCCGGACCTCGTCATTCTCGACGTGATGATGCCCGACCTGGACGGGTTCTCCGTCTGCCGCGAGCTGCGCGCCGCCGAGCCGACGCGCGATGTGCCCGTCATCTTCCTCAGTGCGCGCGCCGATCTCCAGGATCGCATTCATGGTCTGGACGAGGGTGCTGTTGACTACCTCGTGAAGCCGGTCATGCCCGAGGAGCTGCTCGCACGGGTGCGGGCGGCCCTCCGCACCAAGGCCCTGCAGGATCAGCTCCGTGCCGCGAACGCCGAGCTGCAAACGGCCGACCGCCATCGGCAGGATCTGGTCAGCATGCTGGCCCACGACATTCGCGGCATGATCTCGGCGGTGTCGAGCGCCGTCGAGATGGCCCGCCTGGACCTTGAGGATCTGCCGTCCCGCGATGCGCACCGTTTCCTGGGGATCGCCGAGCGGAACGCCGCCGAGCTGATCGAGCTGACCACCAACCTGCTCGACTCCTATCGCCTCTCCGAGGGGCGGCTGCGACCGCGCGCGCAGGCGGTCTCGCTGGCGGCCGTTGCCGATGAGATCGTCGACCGGCTGGCGGCGCAGGCGGTCCAGCGCGACGTGCGCCTCGAAGTGGTCGGCGAGCCGGTCGAACACGTCCAGGCCGATGTCGACCTGCTCGGCCGGGTGCTGCTGAATCTCGTCACCAACGCCGTCAAGTTCACGCCGCCCGGCAGCCGTGTCCAGATCGACCTCGAAGCCAACCTGGCCCCGCCGGCGGGGCAGGACGGCATCGTCGTGTCGGTCCAGGACGAGGGGCCGGGCGTGGCTCCCGAGCACCGCGCCCAGCTGTTCGAGCGGTTCACGCCGTTGGCGCTGCCGGGCGGCCGGCGACCGGTCGGGTCGGGGTTGGGGCTGGCGTTCTGCCGGCAGGCGCTGGAGCTGATGGGCGGCGCGATCTGGCTGGCGGACACGCCCGGCCCGGGCAGCACGTTCGCGTTCGTGGTGCCGCGCCTCGCGAGACCCGAGGCTGTCTAGTGGCTCGGCGTCCGTTGACGGGGCGGCGTCGGTCATCCGGGCTGATGCGTGCGCCGGGGTGATTGGCGACTGCTCTCGATCCGCCCCACAATACCTGCCATGCAGAACGACGGCTGCGTCATCCGCGCCGAGGGTCTCGGGAAGCGCTTCGGCGACCGCTGGGCGGTCCGCGATCTGACCCTCGACGTGGGGCGAGGCGAGATTTTCGGCTTCCTGGGGCCGAATGGCGCCGGCAAGACCACGACCGTCCGAATGCTGGCGGGGATGATCGCGCCGAGCGAGGGGCAGGCCTGGATCAGCGGGGTCGATCTTGCCAGCGGCCAGGAGGTCATCCGCTCGCGGATCGGGCTGCTGACCGAGACGCCCGGCCTCTACGAGCGGATGACGGCCGCTGCCAACCTTGACTTTCACGCCCGGCTGCACGGTCTGCCTGCTCCGAAGCGCCGCGAACGGGTGCGGACCTGTCTGGAGCTGCTCGGGCTGTGGGATCGTCGCGACGATCATGTCTCGGGCTTTTCCAAAGGGATGAAGCAGCGGCTGGCTATCGCGCGGGCCGTCGTCCACGAGCCGGTCGCCGTCTTCCTGGACGAGCCGACCAGCGGCCTCGATCCCGAGTCGGCCCGCGACGTGCGCGCCGTCATCCGCGATCTGCGCGAGGCCGGGCGCGCCATCTTCCTGTGTACGCACAACCTCGACGAGGCCCGCCGCCTCTGCGACAAGGTCGCCGTATTCCGAGGGCGGGTGCTCCGCTTCGGCACGCCGGCCGAGCTTGAGCGCGAGGTGCTGAGCCACCGCGTGGGCATCCGAATGACTGGCGGTGGCGGCCAGTTTCTGGAGGTCGTGCGGGTGTTGCCGATGGTCCGCGCCGCCGACCTGACCGACGATCTGCTGGTGGTCGAGGTCGATTCGCTGGAGCGGGACGTCCCGCCGGTGGTCCGCACACTGGTGGGGGCCGGCGCTGACGTGCAGCGGGTGGCTGAGATCGACTCGGCCCTGGAGCGTGCGTATCTCGCCATCGTCGGCGAGAGCCAGGCCGACCGCGAGGTGCAGCCAGCATGAACCGACTGTTGACGGTCATCCTCAAAGAGCTGGAGGACGTGCGCCACAGCCGCCTGATCCTGACCACCCTGGTGATCCCGACGATCCTCTACATCGTGCTGTCGGTCGTGGCGCTGCGGGTCGGTTCGATGCCCGGCGTGGCCGGCCTGACCGGCTCGGAGCTGCAGGCGTTGGAGCGGTCGGTTCCCCGCCCCAACGATCTGTCGGCTACGGCGTTTCAGGCGTTGATCGTCGATCAGGTGCTGGTGCTGTTCATGCTCGCGCCGCTCTTTATCCCGCTGACCATCGCCAGCTACAGCATCATCGGCGAGAAGCAGTTACGGACCCTGGAGCCGCTGCTCGCCACCCCGATTCACACCTGGGAGCTGCTTGGGGCGAAGGCGCTGGCTGCCCTGATCCCAGGGGTGGCGGTGAGCTGGATCAGCTACGTCGGCTTCATGCTGGTCAGCGCCGTGACCGTGAGCACCGACGTGGTGCGGGTTGCCCTGGCGCCGGTCTGGCTGGTTTCGTTCGGGCTGCTCGCGCCGCTGTTCGCGCTGCTGGCCGTCGGGATGGCCGTGATCGCGTCGTCGCGCACCAGCGATCCGCGCGCCGCGCAGCAGCTGGGCGCGGTGGTGATCCTGCCGATCTCCGGTCTGCTGACAGCCCAGGTCTTCGGCGTGGTGCGGCTGGACGTGAGCCACGCGCTGATGCTGACGGCCGGCGCGGCGCTGGCAGACGTGCTGCTGTTGCTGGCAGCCGTCCGCCTCTTCGACCGCGAGACGATCCTCACCCGCTGGCGGTAGCGACCCGCCGTCGGTAGCGACCCGCCGGCGCTAGCTCGCCCGCTGGGAGCGCGGCGAAGATCGCCGCCCCAGTTCGACCCTCAGTCGGAGGGCGTCCAGAGCCTGCCGTGATGCCGGCTCAGCTACGGTTCCCGCGCTTGAGGGGCGGACGCAGGCCTGTCCACCCTTGTGGTGTTTGACGAAGTACCCACGGAGTCCGTGCGTCAGGTCGGGGGGTGAGGGGCTATGACCGCTGTACTTCGTCAAAGGTCATCAGGGCGGTGAGACGTTGAATCCGGCCTGCATGCGCTTGACGCATACGACGTCGGGCGGTACGGTCGGCTGATCCAAGAACGCCGCGATGATCTCCCGGCCACAGGACGTTCGCACGCCGGGCGTGTGGCCTTCCGCTGGCACTTCGACGTAGGTCGCTCGGCTGAGTCCGGCCGCGACCCGTTGACCGTTGGCCGGCGGGGTGACCGGGTCAAGCTCGCCGGCGATGATCAGCGTCGGGATGTCGCTCCGCACCAGCGCGCGGGAGGCCGCGTCGAACGGGACGTGCGGCCACAAGGCGCATGCTCCCTGCCAGTCCGTTGGCGGACCGGCCAGCGGCGTCAGCGGGCCAGGGCCGCGAAACTGCAGCTCCTCGTTCGGGGTGGTGCCGAGCGTCCGGCAGATGGTGGACAGCTCCGCGCCCTCGCTGAAGCTCCGGTTGAACAGGAGGAGCGTCCGGACGCGCTCGACAAATGGCCGGGCGTCGCCTCGGTCTGCCGCAGCGATCAGGCGCGGCACGTCGCCCGGGCCGCCGTACAGCTCTCGGAATACCATCGTGGCGAACAGTCGCGGCGTCAGCGGAATGTCGCCGCCCTGCGCCGGTCCGAGCGCCACCGGCATCGGCTGCTGTCCGAGCTTCTGCACCGTCCGCACGAAGATGCCTGCCAGGTTCGGATAGGCCAGGTCACAGGATGGGCTGGCGGCGCACAGCGCAAACGTGCGCTCCAGCGCGTGGTCCGTGTTCGCCGAGGGAATCGGCACAATGGCTGGCCGGTCGAGCGGCACGACGGAATCGAGTATCACACTGCGAACGCTGCCAGGAAAGGCGCGCATCGTCGCCTGCGCGAGATACGTACCGTACGAGATGCCCACCAGATTGAGCCGGTCATAGCCCAACGCCACGCGGATGTCGTCCAGGTCGGCGGCGCTCTCGGCGGTCGTGTAGGCTGCGAGGTCGATGCCCTGACCCCGCAGCCGGTCCCGACAGGCGGTCCAACTCGCGCGAACGCGCTCCTGGCGCACGGCGTCGTCTGTGCCTGCCGCGGCATCGGCGACGCGCTGCTCGTCGCGCTCCGGGCAATCCAGGGCCGGCTCGGACTTGCCGATGCCGCGCTGCTCGTACAGGATCACGTCGTGTCGTACGGTCACCGATCCGATGTTGGACCGCGCGCGTGGCTGCAGCTTGCTGCCCGGGCCGCCCTGAAGGTAGACCACCGGATCGGGCGGTGCCTCGCGGTTCGCACGGACCGTAACCTGGACGGCGAGCTTGATCGTGCGGCCGTCTGGCTGGTCGTGGCGCTCCGGCACCACTACGAAACCGCAGCGCTGACTTTCGGACGAACAGGCCGGGTCTGGCTCGAAGCGCGGAACGCCAGCCACCCGCACGACTGGTTGTCCCGCTGCGACTGGGCTCGGCGACGGGGACGGCGAAGGCAACAGCGAAGTCGACGGCGACGGCAGGCTCGTCGCCGCTGCCGGTGCGGCGAACGGTGTCGGCGCTGCCGGTGGCGAGGGCGTGGCGGTCGGCGGCGCGACAGCCGGCGCCTGGGCGCAGGCCGCCAGCAGCAACACCGCTGCCCCGACGCCGAGACGGAGCGCACGCCGCCATCCGCGGGACCGGAGGTGGATCACTCGCTCGCTCCGTTCCAGTGACCAGAGGCTAGCTGCCGCCCCTGACCACCTCGAGGATGCGCTGCGCCACGATCCGCTCTTCACCATCCTCCAACGTCATCGGGTTGATGACCAGCCCGCCGCTCGGGGCGTTCCCCTGCGAGACGCAGACGACGGGGTCGCCCGTCTCCAACGCCTCGATCACGTCGTAGGCGCTCATCCCGAGCAATTCGTGGTCGATCCAGACCTCGGCCCTCGGGACGCCGCCCGCCGGCCGGGTCAGGTTGCAGCGGACGCCCTTCTGCCCGTCCAATGCCTCGGCCAGCCGGTAAACGCGCGCCGCCTGGGCCGCGAGCTCGGCCTCCTCGTCGTGCGCGAGGTAGCGCTCCAGCGCCACCAGCAGCCCGACCGCCTGCTCCTTGCCGACCTTGCACGAGCGCCCGATGCCGTGGTGCGGCGGTCCCGGCAACCGTCCCGACTTCATCAGCTCGCGGCCAGCCCGCCAGATCCGCGGGTACACATCCATGTCGAGCATCTGGAGCCGGGCCGACTCGATCAAGTCCTTCCGGCCGACCAGCAACCCCGATCCCTGCGGCCCGCCTATCGCCTTGCCGCCCGAGAACGCCACCAGGTCCGCGCCCTCGGCCAGGAAGCGGCGCAGGTTGGCGCGCGGCGGCAGGCCAGCGGCAGCATCCACGATCACCGGCAGCCCGTGGCGATGCGCCACCTCCGCGACCTCCGGCAGCGGCACCGTCCCGTGCGTGTTCATGACCGGGCAGGCGATGGCGACCGTCCGCTCGGTGATCGCCGCCTCGATCTGCCAGGCGTAGTGGCAGCCCGCCCCCGGCGACCCCAGGTAGCCGACCTCCACGAACTGCGCTCCGGCCGCTCGCAGGGCGTGGTCGTAGGCGTTGCGGTGGCCGCGCTGCACCACGACCTCGTTGCGCCCGTCGTGGACCTGGGGCAGATCGTCCATCTTGCGCGGGTCCATCCCGGCGATGCAGGCCGCCGTGCCGAGCAGCAGCCCGGCCTCCGCGCCGGAGGTGATCAGCCCCGCCTCGGCCCCCGTCGCCTCGGCCAGGAAGACGCTGGCGCGGGCCTGCAGGTCGTCGATCTGCACGTGAGACTGCGCGGCCTCGGCCATCGCCGCCGCCACCTCGGGCGCGAGCCGCTTGCCGCCCAGCCGGGTCACTGGCCCGGCCGCGTTGATGATGCGGCGGGCGCCCAGCCGCTCGTAGATGCCCTGGTCCGTGGTGGTCACCGCTGCTTCTTCCACGCCTCGTAGTCGCGGAGCGTCTCCTCGCTCGGCGGGTAGACGCCGAACAGCTCATCGCCCCCGGTGATGCGCTCGTACAGGTAGACCTCAAGCTCGTCGTGGTGGACCGACTCGTCCGCGATTTTGGCGGCCATCGCGCGGGGAATCACCACCACGCCGTCGCTGTCGCCCAGGATGATGTCGCCCGGCATCACGGTGACGCCGCCGCACTGGATCGGCAGGTTGGCGTCGGCGACGTAGTGGACCGTGTTGCTGGCCGACGCGTGGATCCCGCCCACGAAGACCGGAATGCCGACGCCTCGGATGCCCTCGGCGTCGCGGACGGCCCCGTCCGTGACCATGCCGGCCCCGCCGACCGCCTTGATACGGGCCATCAGGATCTCACCCAGCGTGCCCGCGCGCAGCGAGCCGCGCGCGTCGATCACCAGCACCTCGCCCGGTCCCATCTCGTTGATCGTTTTGCGCTGCGGGTGCGAGCGGTTCCCGACCCACTGCACGAGGTCTTCACGGTATGGCAGATAGCGCAACGTGACCGCCTCGCCGATCATCTTCTGACCCTGGCTGAGCGGCGCAACACCCGTCATGAAGCTGTGGCGGATGCCGAGCTTGAACAGCTCACTCGTCACCGATGCCGTGCTCGCCTGCCCGAGCTTCTCCAGCACGCCAGCCGGCAGCGGCTCCAAACCCTCGATCAGCATGGTTGGCCTCCCAGCGCCTCGCGACTCGCCCCCCGAGTTGCCCGTGGCGGCAGTGTACCCCGGCCCGTGGCGCCCGTCAGGCTGTACCCCAGCCGATGAGGCCGTCACCCCCAGTTGGTGTTTCCTCCGGAACGGCGAGCGCGGCCCGGTTCGTTGGTATACTGGGCTGACCCCCGTGTTCGGGGAGCACGGACCGGCCGCGTCGAGAGATCCGCTGCCGCTGGAGCAGATGCTTGTGAGCAAGCGCATCGTCGTGACCGGGATGGGCTGCGTCACGCCCCTGGGTTTGGACATGCCCTCGACCTGGCAGGGCATGATCGAGGGGCGCTCGGGCGTTGGCTACATCAAGGCCTGGGACACCAGCGCCCACGAGGTGAAGATCGGGGGTGAGTGCCCCGAGTTCTCCACCGCGAAGATCATGAACCCGAAAGAGGCGCGCCGCATCGACCGGTTCGCACAGTTCGGGCTGGTGTCCGCCGTCGAGGCCTGGGAGCACTCCGGGATGACGGTCACGCCCGAGAACGCCGAGATGGTGGGCTGCATCGCCGGCTCGGGCATCGGCGGCATCGACTCGCTGGGCAAGGGGTTCGAGACCCTCTTCACCAAGACCCCCGACCGCGTGACGCCCTTCCTGGTCGTGCAGATGCTGATCGACCTGCTGCCGGGGCACGTCTCGATGCTGCTGGGCCTCAAGGGTCCGAACTTCAGCGTTGTCTCGGCCTGCGCCACCAGCGGGAATGCCATCGGCGAAGCGGCCGAGGTCATCAAGCGCGGCGACGCCGACGTGATGCTCGCCGGCGGCGCGGATGCCGGCGTCGTGCCCATCGGCATCGCCGCCTTCCACGCGATGCGTGCGCTCTCGACCCGCAACGACGAGCCGCGGAAGGCCAGCCGCCCGTTCGACAAGGACCGCGACGGCTTCGTCATGTCGGAGTCTGGCGGGATGGTCGTGCTGGAGGAGCTGGAGCACGCGAAGGCTCGCGGCGCGACGATCCATGCCGAGTTGATCGGCTACGGCATGAGCGCCGACGCCCACCACGTGAGCGCCCCGGCCGAGGACGGCGAGGGCGCCGCCCGCGCGATGCGGATGGCCCTCCGCAAGGCCGGCCTCACGCCGAAGGACATCGGCTACATCAACGCGCATGCGACGTCCACGCCGCTGGGGGACCGCTCCGAGACCAGCGCCATCAAGTCGGTGTTCGGGCCGGCCGCCTACGACGTAGCCATCTCCTCCACCAAGTCGATGACCGGCCATCTGCTCGGCGCGGCCGGGGTGGTCGAGGCCATCGCCTGCATCAAGGCGATCCAGGACGGCATCCTCCCGCCGACCATCAACCTGGACGAGCCGGACCCGGCCTGCGACCTTGACTACATCCCGAACGTCGCCCGCAAACGGCAGATCGCGGCTGCCCTCAGCAACTCGTTCGGATTCGGCGGGCACAACAGCTCGCTGATCTTCACGAAGTACCAGGGCTGATCGCTCGTGGCGTCGGCTGAGTGGCTTGACGAGGTCCGCCGCGCGTGGGAGCATGTCCGCGTCAGTGACGCGACGGAAGTCGAGATCGCGGCGAAGAAGTTCCGCATGCGGCTGGTGCGGCGGCCCGGGCGCACCGCGACAGCCGCCGAGGTCCGGGCGACCGTCTCGTCGGCCGGGGCGTCTCCGGGTACGCCGGTTGCGGGGACGCCGCTCAATGCGCCGCTGACTGGCGTCTTCTATCGCACGTCGGCTCCGGGCACGCCGGCCTTCGTGGAGGTCGGGGATCGTGTCGAAGCGGGGGCTGTCGTCGGGCTGATCGAAACCATGAAAATCTTCAACGAAGTTCTGGCCGAGCGGGGCGGGCGTATCGCCGCCATCGTGGCCGAATCGGGCCAACTGGTGCATGCCGGAGAGGCGCTGATGATCGTAGAGGATGCCGCCGCGCCCGGCGGCGAGCAGGCGTCGTCATGACGCTTCCACGCGGGCAGTATGTGCGTATCGGCGGGGTCGGCAAGTTCCTGCCCGCCCGCATCATGGACAATCACGAGCTTGAGCGGCTGGTGGACACCTCCGACGAGTGGATCCGCAAGCGGACCGGCATCGCGCAGCGGCGGATCGCGGCTCCCGAGGACACCTCCGCCAGCATGGGCGTCGCGGCGGCGCGGATCGCCCTGGAGCGCGCCGACATCGACGCGGCGGCGCTCGACCTGATCATCGTCTCGACGGGCACGCCCGATCATCCCGGCTTCCCGGCCACCGCATCATTGGTGCAAGAAGCGCTCGGCGCGTCTCGCGCGGGCGCATTCGACATCGGCGCCGGCTGCGCGGCGTTCGGCTACGGCCTGGTGGCTGGCGCGCAGTTCGTCCAGTCCGGCGCGATGAAGAACGTCCTGGTCATCGGTTCTGACGTCATGTCGCGAATCATCGACTGGCGCGACCGGACCACCTGTGTGCTTTTTGGCGACGGCGCGGGCGCAGTGGTGCTCCAGGCGACCGAGCGGCCGGGCGGTCTGCGCTCGTTCGTGCTCGGGTCCGACGGATGCGGTGCGCCGCAGCTCAACGTGCCGGCCGGCGGCTCGCGCCAGCCCGCCACGCACGAGTCGGTAGAGGCGCGCGAGCACTTCCTCAAAATGGAAGGGCAGAGCGTTTTCCGCTTCGCCACGAAGGTCATTCCTGGCTCGATGCTCGAAGCGCTCGAGAAGGCGGGCCTGTCGTCGTCGGACCTGGCCCTGGTGATCCCGCATCAGGCCAACATCCGCATCATCGACAACGCCCGAGAGAAGCTTGGCCTGCCACCGGAGCGCGTCTTTACGAATGTTGACCGGTATGGCAATACCTCAGCGGCCTCAATTCCCGTTGCACTATGTGAGGCCTTTGAAGAGGGGCGAATACAACCGGGCGACATCGTGGCCATGTGTGCTTTTGGGGCCGGCCTCAGCTGGGCAGCCGCCGTCTGGGAGTGGCACTAAGAAGCACAAATGCGACACAAACCTCTTGCCTCGGCGTATGAGAACGTGCGAGGATGAGGTGGGCAGCGTCGCCCACAATTCAGCCGGTCCGTGTGGATCGGTTCTCCAAAGAGGGAGGTTTTCCGATGATAGCTCTGTTGCGGTGCGACCACTGCGACGCGGTGCTTGATGAGCACCGAATCGAGCGGGATCGTAAGCGGTTCTGCTGTGTCGAGTGCCTGCGGGCGTTCGACCGTGGAGAACTGCGGGCGATCAGTCCTCACGCCCACGTCTGGGAGCCGGCGCGTCAGCCGGTCGGGGTTCGCTAACCCACGAGGATGTCATCACGACGAGGGGGCGGTCTGTGTGGACCGCCCCCTCGCCATGTCCGGACCTGCCACCCTGCGTGCTCCCCCGGCCCGCTACGCCCCGACGTATGCCGCGAGGTGCTGTCCGGTCAGCGTGGCCCGGCTGGACACCAGCATCGACGGCGTCCCCTCGAACACGACCCGGCCGCCGTCGTGGCCGGCCCCCGGGCCGAGATCGACGATCCAGTCGGCGTGCGCCATCACCGCCTGGTGGTGCTCGACCACGATGACCGACTTCCCCGCGTCCACCAGCCGGTCGAGCAGCCCGAGCAGATGCTCGACATCCGCCAGGTGCAGGCCGGCCGTTGGCTCGTCCAGGACGTAGATGCCGCCCTTCTCTGCCAGGTGAGTTGCCAGCTTCAGCCGCTGCTGCTCGCCGCCGGAGAGGGTCGTGAGCGGCTGGCCGAGGCTCAGATAGCCGAGGCCCACCTCGTCGAGGCGCGTCAGGATGGCGTGGGCCGCCGGGAGCTTCGCCGGGCCGGCCCCGAAGAACGCCCGGGCCTCGGCCACCGGCATCGCCAACACCTCGCTGATGTTGCGACCGCCGAGCTGATAGGTCAGCACCGACGCCTCGAACCGCTTCCCCTCGCACTCCTCGCAGGTGGTGGAGATGCCGGCCATCATCGCGAGGTCCGTGTAGATGACGCCTGCGCCGTTGCAGGCCGGACAGGCCCCTTCCGAGTTGGCGCTGAACAGGGCCGGCTTCACGCCGTTGGCCTTCGCAAACGCCGTGCGGATCGGGTCGAGCAGCCCGGTGTAGGTGGCCGGGTTGCTGCGCCGCGAGCCGCGAATCGGCGCCTGGTCGACCGACACCACGCCCGCCGAGGCGGGGATCGAGCCGTGTACGAGCGAGCTCTTGCCGGAGCCGGCCACCCCGGTCACGACCACCAGCACCCCGAGCGGGATGTCTACGTCCACGTTCTGGAGGTTGTGCAGCGATGCGCCCCGGATGGCGAGCGCCCCGCTCGGCTTGCGGACGGTTGGCTTGAGCGATGCGCGGTCGTCGAAGTGCCGTCCCGTGACGGTGCCGCTGGTCCGCAGCCCGTCCAGGCTGCCCGCGTAGCAGACGGTCCCACCGGCCGTGCCGGCCCCGGGTCCGAGATCGACGACATGATCGGCAATCGCGATGGTCTCGGGCTTGTGCTCCACGACCAGGACGGTGTTGCCCTTGTCGCGCAGCCGCAGCAGCAGGTCGTTCATGCGCTGGATGTCGTGGGGGTGCAGCCCGATGGTCGGCTCGTCAAAGACGTACGTCACGTCGGTGAGCGAGGAGCCAAGCTGGCGGATCATCTTGACGCGCTGGGCCTCGCCGCCGGAGAGCGTGCCGGCCGGCCGCTCCAGGGAGAGGTAGCCCAGCCCGATCTCGACGAACGAATCCAGCGTGCGCCGCAGCGTGGCGAGCAACGGGGCCACGGATGGCACGTCGAGGGCCGTGACCCACGCGGCGAGATCGCTGATCTGCATGGCGCAGGCGTCGGCGATGCTCACGCCCTCGATCTTGGACGACCGCGCGGCCTCGCTGAGCCGGGCGCCGCCGCAGTCCGGGCAGGCCGTGAACGTGACGACCCGCTCCACGAAGGCGCGGATGTGCGGCTGCATCGCGTCCACATCCTTGGACAGGAACGACTTCTGGATGGACGGGATCAGCCCGGCGTAGGTCAGGTTGATGCCGTCCACCTTGATCCGGGTCGGCTCCTTGTGGAGCAGATCGTTCAGCTCGCGCACGGTGAACTGGCCGATCGGCTTGTCGGGGTCGAAGAAGCCGCAGCCCCGAAAGATCCGGCCGTACCACCCTTCCATGCTGTACCCAGGGATCGCGATGGCGCCCTCGTTGAGCGACTTGCTGCTGTCGTACAGCTCGGTCAGGTCGAAGTCGCTCACCGAGCCACGGCCCTCGCAGCGCGGGCACATCCCGCCCGTGCGCGTGAAGGTGACCTTCTCGGCCTTCTTGCTGCCACGGTCAACGGTGATCGAACCGGTCGCACGGACCGAGGGCACGTTGAACGAGTACGCTTGCGGCGACCCGATGTGCGGCTGGCCGAGCCGGCTGAAGAGGATACGCAGCATCGCGTTGGCATCGGTGGCCGTGCCGACGGTCGAGCGCGGGTCCGCGCCCATCCGCTGCTGATCGACGATGATCGCCGTCGTCAGCCCGTCGAGCACGTCCACGTCGGGCCGCGCGAGCGTTGGCATGAAGCCCTGGACGAACGCGCTGTAGGTCTCGTTGATCATCCGCTGCGACTCGGCGGCGATGGTGCCGAACACCAGCGAACTCTTGCCGGAGCCAGAGACGCCGGTGAACACCGTCAGCCGGCGCTTGGGAATGTCAATGCTGATGTCTTTGAGGTTGTTCTCGCGTGCACCGTGTACACGGATCAGGTCGTGACGGTTAGCCTCGGGTAGCGTCGGCGTGGTGGTGCTCGTCGTCGTCTCCCTGGTCATACTGGAGTGTCGATCGCCCGGAGCCGCGGCACGACGTCAGACAGATGCTCGGTCGCCACGGGTCCGCTGGTCACCCTTTCACGGATGGAGTTTCGCCGCGCGGGAGCCGCGGAGGGACGCCTACCAGCTGTTCAGGTGGTTGTCCGTCGCGCCGTATGGCCGCTCGGGCACGTCGGCCTCGGGGTCTCCCAGGTGCCGCCGGAAGACGTTGAGCAGACGGTCGATGTCGAACGGGCGGGTGATGGCGTCGGACACCAGTGCGCGGTCGTCCTGTGAGACCTGGGTGGCGCTCCCCGAGACGATCACCATCGGCGCTTCAGCGGTGTCGACGTTGGCGCGCAGCTCGCGCAGCACCTCGATGCCGTCACGGTACGGCAGGCTCAGATCCAGCACCACCAGATCCGGCCGACGGTCCCGCGCCATCTTCATCGCCTCGCGGCCGTCCCAGGCCCGCAGCGCTCGGTAGCCCTCTTCGCGCAGCAGGGCGACCAGCAGGCCGCCGACCGTCGCATTGTCCTCGACCACCAGCACGCACTTGCGGCGCGTCGCCGTCGCGGTGGCCGCGGCGCCGTTCTCGGGGCTGGACTGTGCCTCGTCGGTCTTCGGACGGACGGTTCGCGGGCGCGCGTGATGTCCTTTGCGATGTGGCTTCTGGCGCATCCTCTGGGCCTCTCCCAGGCGGAACGATACCACACCGGCCGGCCGGCTCCGGACCGATCCGCGGCCCGGCGCGAGCCGTGAGGCAGCCCGCTCGCGTTGACGCCTCGGAGGGTCGACCCTACAATACGCGCCATGTGGCATGGCCGGACCGTATCCGTCATCCTCCCGACGTACAACGAGAAAGATTCGATTCGCCAGAGCATTGAGGACATCCTGGCACTCGGCGTTGCCGATGAAGTCCTCGTCATCAACAACAATGCCGCGCCCGGCACCTCGGAGGAGGTCGCGAAGACCGCGGCGCGCGAGATTCTCGAGACGCGCCAGGGCTATGGCAACGCCATCCGACGCGGCTTCCGTGAGGCCACGGGTGACCTGATCATCATCTCAGAGCCAGACGGCACGTTCCTGGGCCGCGATTTCTTGAAGCTGCTCGCCTACGCCGATGATTTCGACGTGGTCTACGGCACCCGTACGGCCCGCATGTTCATCTGGCGCGGCGCGAATATGGGCCTGTTCCTGCGCTGGGGGAACTGGGCCGTCGCCAAGCTGGTCGAGTTCCTGTTCAACTCCACGAACCTGACCGATGTCGGCTGCACGATGCGCCTCATCAACCGCGACGCCCTGCGGGTCATCGAGCCGAGCTTCACCATCGGGGGCAGCTCCTTCGGCCCCGAAATGATGGTGCTGACGATGCTCCACGGCCTGAAAATGATTCAGATCCCCGTCAACTACCTGCCGCGCGTCGGCGAGTCGTCGGTGACGGGCGATTTCAAGAAGGCGTTCTACCTGGGCATGACGATGATCGGGCTGGTGCTCAGGTATCGAATTCGAAGCTGGCTAGGGTGGAAGCCGCGCCGTGCGCGAGCTGGAGGTACGGCGTGACCGCCCCAACTCTTCCCCATGAGATCAAGGCGGCCTGCCCCCGCTGCCACGTCGTGCTGGAGCCCCAGGGCGACGGCCTGCGCTGTCCGGAGTGCTCGCAGACCTACGCCAGCCAGGACGGTGTGCCGGTCCTGCTGCTCTCCCGCGAGGCCGATGCCATCACCGGCCGCCAGCAGGTCCTCTACGATCACGTCGCCCATGACTACGACCAGGTCTTCAAGCCGCACGTCGCCGAGCACTACCTGAAGAAGCGGACATCGGTCGTGCAGCAGCTCCTGCCGTTCGGCGGGTCTGTCCTGGATGTGGGCTGCGGCACCGGCGCGCTGGCCGGCTGGATCCAGCGGGCTGGCTATGACGTGGTCGGCGTGGATGCATCCACCGGGATGCTCGTCGAGGCGCTGGAGAACGGCGTCGGCGGGGTGTTCGCGGCCTACTCTTCAGCCTTGCCGTTTGAGGATGGCGTCTTCGACCTCTCGCTGAGCGTCGCCACGATGCACCACCTGGAGACGCCCGAGCGCGTGGCCGACACGATTGCCGAGATGGGCCGCGTGGTGCGGTCTGGCGGCTACGTCCTGATCTGGGACCACAATCCGCTCAACCCGTACTGGCCGATCCTCATGAAGCGCGTCCCGCAGGATCACGGCGACGAACGGCTGGTCAGCGTCTGGGAGCTGTTGGAGGCCGTCCGTCGGTCCGGGCTGAAGCCCGTCAGCGCCGCGCGGACCGGGCTGGTGCCGGACTTCATGCCCGGCGCGCTGATGCCGGTCTGGCGGCACGTCGAGCGGATGGTTGAGGCCAACCCCGTGCTGAGCCTGTTCGCCGCGCACAACGTCGTCGTCGCCCAGAAGCCGTGACCGCCGGCGAGGCCCGGCCGGACCCGGCCGCTGGCCTCACCGGCTCGGCGGGCGCGGTGCGGGCCTGGCTCGCGGCTCTGGCGATCCTCGCCGTGGCCGTCGCCATCAACGGGGTGGTGCTGAACCTGCCCAGCAACCCGGCCGCCGATGTCGTTCACTACAAGTACTGGGCAAAGCAGGTCGCCACCTACGGGGTGGCCGGGGCCTATTCCGGCACCTACCCCGAGACGGCGGCGATCTACCCCCCGGTCACCATGTACGGCTACCGTGTCGCCGGCTGGATCTACCGGCGCGGCTTCGACCCGGCTTTTGACATGGAGGCTGCGCTCAACAGCCACGCACTGACGGTCCTGGTCAAGCTGGTGGCGGTCGTGCCGCACCTCGTGGCGTCGCTGGCGATCTTCGGCCTGCTCTACCGCCGCTTCGGTGCGCCGCCGGCCTTGCTGGCGACGGCCGCCTTCGCGCTCAACCCCGCCGCCATCTTCGACGCGGCGTTCTGGGGCCAGCCGGACGCCGTCCACGCCGGCTTCCTGCTGGTCGCCATCTACCTCTGGGAGGAGGACCGGCCGCTCGCCGGCTACCTGTTCGTCGGGCTGGCGGCGGCCACCAAGCCGCAGGCCTGGGCGCTCTTTCCGTTCCTCGCCTACATCAGTTTTCGACGGTTCGGCCTGGCGCAGACGGTGCTGGGCGGCGTGGTGGCAGGCCTCGTGTCGCTGGCCGTCTGCCTGCCCTACATCGTCTACGGCACCGTCGGCGAGCTGTTCGTGCTGCCCCGGCTGATCGCCGAGACGATGCCGGTGGCCTCGGCCAACGCGCACAACATCTGGTGGATCGTCACCAACGCGAAGCCAGACTTCGTGCTGGACGCCGAGCCGCTGGTCGGGCCGATCACCTACCGGCAGGCGGCGGCAGGGCTGTCCCTGGCGTTGATGGCGTTCGCGGTGTGGCGCACCGACGTCTGGGGGCGCGACGGCCGCCTCTCCGCGATGGCGGCCTACCTGGCGTTCGGCTGGTTCATGTTCACCACGCGCGCCCACGAGAATCACGCGTTTTTCGCCCTTCCGTTGCTGGTGATGGCGACGCCGCGCTCGCGGCTCGCCTGGGCGATGTTCGGGATGCTCTCGCTGACGCTGTTCCTCAACATGACGTTTCATGACTACGGACTCGAGGAGACGCGCCAGGCGTTGTTTGGGCCAGACACCTGGCGACGGCTGCAACTGCTCAACGCCGGCCTGAACGTCGTGTTGTTCGGAATCTGGAGCGTGTGGGTCTGGCGGCAGCCGCGCACGGCGCGTGTCTCCGGCCGTGCCGTCGCCACCGTCTGAGCCCCGGCCTGACCGGATGTCCGTCGCCCGGTGCAGCTTCGGCGGCTGCATCCCCGAATGGCGAGCCTGTTCGTTGTCCCACACGACGTGTTGACGAAGACGTTGACAGGTCGTGGCGTGATGCTCTATCCCACGAAATGCACCGGGGTACGGGTCAGATGCTGGCAGGCTGGGGAGGATGGCCGCCAGAACCTGATCCTGTCGAGCCGTGGTGGATCGTTCGGTGGGCCGGTGGAGGGTTGACGGGAAGGACGTGCGGGGAATGAGGCCGCTGGCACTGGCCGCCTTCTGGTACCTGGTTCCCGGGATAACCTGGATCCTGGTGTCCGACTACCTCGTCACCGTGTTCGTCCCCGATCCTGGCGTCGCCTCCAGTCTTTCGGCGCTCAAGGGCGTCGGGTTTGTCCTCGTCACGGGACTGGTGATCCATCGCCTGCTGCGCCGCCAGCATGTGCAACTGCTCGCGATCCACACGGCGTACAACGAGACGGAGGGCGGGTTCCGTCTACTCTTTACCAACAATCCGCTGCCGGTCTGGGCCTACGACCGCGAGACGCTGCGTTTTCTCGAAATCAACGACGTGGCGCTCGCGAAGTACGGCTACTCGCGCGACGAGCTCCTGGCGATGAAGGTCACCGACGTGCACCCGGCCGAGGAAGTGCCGGCCCTGCTGGCGGTGATCAGCCGGCCGCGCGAGGTCCGCGAGTTGTCAGGCTTCTGGCACCATCGCATGAAGGATGGCCGCATCATCGAGGTCGAGGTTCAGGTACACGACCTCGAACTGTACGGCCGCCCCGCGCGGGTGGTCGTGGCCCTGGACGTGACCGAGCGCCGCCGCGCCTTCGAGCAGCAGCAGCGGTCGGCTGCGCGCGCACGGTCGCTGGCTGAGACGGCCCTGGCGATCAACCTCGCCCGCGGCACGGACGAGATCCTGCGGATCGCCAGCGAGGCCGCTCGCACCATCATCGGCGCGCACGTGGCGATGACGGAGCTGCGGACGGCGAACGACGATCCAGCGACGACGAACGTGGTCACGGCCAGCGAGGCGTTTGCGGCCTGGGCAGCCGCCCGCCCGCCCCTCTCCGATGCCGAGCTGCGGAGGCAGGTCCGCGAGGAAAACCGCCCGCTTCGCCTGACGGCCGTCGAGTTGCGCGCCTGGCCCGGGGCCGTGCCCGAGGACGGGTCACCCGAGGTAGGTGGCTGGCTTGCTGCGCCGCTCGTCTCGCGAGGGGGCGAGAATCTCGGCCTGATCCAGATCGTGGACCGTGACGGTGCGCCAGACGGCGAACCCGGCACGGACGGCGCCTTCACCGACGAAGACGAGGCGATTCTCGTGCAACTGGCGCAGATGGCGTCGGCAGCCGTCGAGAGCACCCGTCTGTACCAGCAGGGACTGGAGCGCGAACGCCAGTACCGCGAGCTGGTGGAGGGATTGGACGCCGTCGTCTGGGAGGCGGACTACCCGTCCATGCGGTTCACCTACGTGAGCCACCAGGCCGAAACGATCCTCGGGTATCCCGCGGCCACCTGGACCGACTCTGAGGAACCGCTGCTGCGCTGCTTCTCGTCCGAGAATCTGGCGCGACTCGAAGCGTATATGCGGGCCGTGGCCGAGGGCCGGCCGACGATCCCCTGCGAGGTGCGTGCGCACGCGGCGGACGGCCGGACCGTCTGGCTGCGCGTCGCGGCCTCCGCGCGCACCAACGCTCAGGGCGAGGTCACGCGGATACGCGGGCTCTCCACCGACGTGACGGGCGAGCGCGAGCAGGCCGAGCGCTCGGCACGGGGCGAGAAGCTGCGGGCGCTGGGTCAGTTGTCCAGCGGGGTGGCCCACGACCTCAACCAATCGCTGGCGCTGATCGCCGGCTACGGCGAGCTGCTCCAGCGCATGCTCGACGATGCCCCCTTGCCAGCCGACCGCGTCCGCGAGCTGCTCGACGTGATGGTGCGGGCCGCCTCGGATGGCGGCGAGACGGTTCGGCGCATGCTGACCTTCGTGCAGACGCCGAAAGACGAGCCGGCCGTGCGCGTCGATCTCACCAGCGTGGTGCACGAAGTGATTCGCCTGACCGCCCCGCGCTGGCGCGATGCCACGCAGGCCGAAGGACGCCCGATCGAGATGACGGTCGAGATCGAGGGCGATGTGGTGGTCGAAGGCAGCGCCGGCCCGCTGCGCGAGGTCATGACCAATCTGGTGCTGAACGCCGTCGATGCGCTCCCGCAGGGCGGCGCCATCGGCGTCTGCGTCTTTGAGAAGGATGGACGGGCGATGCTGACCGTGGCCGACGACGGCGTCGGCATGTCCGACGAGGTGCGCGAGCGCATCTTCGAGCCGTTCTTCACCACCAAGGGCGACCGTGGCACTGGCCTGGGCCTCCCGACCGTCTTCGGCATCGTCGCCGCGCACCGAGGCGAGATCTCGGTGGTGTCGGAGCCAGGGCACGGCGCCCGATTCGAGCTGTCGTTCCCGGCTGCGCCGCCGCTCCAGACACCGGCGGCGGGCCTCGTCAGGCCGCCCGATCCCGCATCGCCCCTGGCGGCTGCGTCGGTCAGCGCAGGGGCGCAGACCGGCGAGAAGGCTCGCGGGGCCGAGGCCGCGTCTGACACGGAGGCCGCGTCTGACACGGAGGCTGCGCCTGCCGCAGCGGCTGCGTCCGCCGAGGAGGCCGCCCCGGCCCGTCCTCGTCGCTGTCTCGTCGTGGACGACGAACCGCAACTGGCGCGGATGCTGGCGATGATGCTGCGGCGCGAGGGCTACGAGGCGCTTCAGGCGCTCAACGGCGACGACGCCCTGGCGATGCTCCAACAGGAACCGGTGGACCTGCTCATCACCGACGTGGGCATGGGGCCGTCCATGAACGGCTGGGAGCTGGCCGAGCGGGTGCGCGCGCTGCGGCCAGGGCTGCCGATCGTGCTGGCAACCGGCTGGGGCGCGACCATCGATCCCGAGTCCGCGCGCGAACGTGGGATCGCCGCGATCCTGGCCAAGCCGTACCGCCGCGCCGACCTCGCGTTGGCGCTGGAACGGGTGCCCTGGCTCACGACGGCGGCCGCATCCACCGAGGAACCGTCGTCTCGCGCTTCCTGACCCGCCGGCCGGCCAGGATGACTACGCCCGTGCTCCGGGGCCACCGACGCGCGGTCCCGATCACGGCGCCGTGAAGGCATGCTACTCGCCGGCGCTCGCGAGGCGGCCCATCGTGCGGGCGTAGCGCAGGCTCACGACGTAGAACACCAGGGCCAGCGTCAGCGCCACAGCGCTGCCGACCATCCCCACGATCAGCTCGGTCGGGTTCGGGGCGCCGGCCGAGGCCGCCCTGATCGCCTCGAAGACGTGGGTCGGCGGCAGCAGGCCAGCCACGATCTGCAGGCTGGGATGGAGGACGTTCAGCGGGTAGACGGCGCACACCAGCGGCTGGAAGAGGATCGCGAAGCTCCAGGCCAGCACGTCCACCTGCCGCCCGAAGCGGAGGATCAGCCCGACCGTCACCAGGCCCATCGACCAGCCGAACATCACCAGCGCCGGCATCGCGCCGATCAGCGTCGGGCCGATCTGCCACAGCCCGAACCCGTAGAAGAGGTACGCCAGCACCGAGACGGCGGTTGCCGCGAGCGTCACCTTGATCGTGCCGACGAGCGCCGACGCCAGGAAGTACTCGAGCGGGTGCAGCGGCGAGGCGAAGATGTTGGGCAGGTTCTGCGACCAGCTTTCTTCGAGAAAGGCGATGGCCAGGTCTTCCTGCGCCCGGTGGAGCATCGTCCAGAGGATCATCCCGCCGATCAGCAGGCTCGGCGCGAAGACCGCCCCCGACTGGGTCAGCAGGTACTGGGTCACCAGCCCCCACAGCACCACCTCCAGGATCGGCCAGTAGAAGACCTCGAAGAGGCGCGGCATCGAGTGGCGCAGCGTCAGCCACTGGCGCAGCGCGATGCCCAGCACCCGGCGCAGGCGAATCTCAGGCATGGGGTCACTCCGCCCAGCGGCCACGGGCCAGGATCAGGAACAGGTCTTCGAGCGTCGGGTGGCGCAGCTCCAGTCCGTCCAGCCCGACCGCGTTCTGGGCGCCGGCCACCAGTGCAGCGGCGTGCGCCTCGTCGTCGGCCTCGGCGCGGAGCCACCCTTCCGTGGCTTCGGCGGTGAAGCCGGCGGCGAGTGCGTCCGGCAGCGGACTGCGCGGCCGAACCCGCACCAGCACCCTGCCTGCCTGGCGGGCCAGCTCGCGTGGCTCGCCGTCGAGCACGGCCCGCCCCTGGTTGATGAACACCACCCGCGAGCAGTGCCGCTCGACCTCCGCGAGGTTGTGGCTCGTCCAGAGCAGGGTGCGCCCGCCGGCGGCGTACTCGGCAAGGTCGGCGCGGACGCGGTCCGCCGTCTCCGGATCGAGGCTGGCGGTCGGCTCGTCCAGCAGCAGGATGTCAGGGTCCGGCAAGAGGGCCTTCGCCAGGACGACGCGGGTGCGCTGGCCGGCCGACAGGTGCCAGACCTTGCGCGAGGCAAGCTGGCGAAGGTCGAGCCGGTCCAGCAGCCGGTCGATGCGCGCGCCGGCGTCCGGCACCTCGTACAGATGCCCGAAGACGCGCAGGTTCTCGACGACGGTGAGGTCGCGTGGCAGGCCGGCGTAGGCCGACGCGAAATTGATCCGGCGCAGCACCCGCGAGCGCGCGACAGCCAGGTCTTCCCCAAACAGCTCGACGCGCCCGGCGCTCGGCGAGATCAGCCCCAGGATCAGGTTGACCGTCGTGGTCTTGCCCGCGCCGTTCGGCCCCAATAGCCCCACGACCTCGCCTCTGCGGACGGCAAGGTTCAGACCGCTGAGCGCCGTCACGTCGCCAAACCGCTTGGTCAGATCGACGGTCTTGAGCTGGATCTCCGCATCGTCGGGCATGCGAACGGTTGTACTGGGGCCAACCGCGCCGCTGCCACGCCGGCCGGCTCGCGCTCCCCTATACTCCTGAGACGGCGACGACGCCGGCCCCTCACCCGCCGCCCACCTGGGAGCGTAGTCTGATCACCCGTCCCCTGCATGTGCTGATCGCGTCCGGGACGTTCCACCCGGAGAGCGGCGGCCCACCGACCTACCTCCTGCGACTCGGGCGTGAGTTGATGGCGCGCGGGCACCGCCTGACCGTCGTCACCTATGGCGACGAGCCGGCCGATCCCCCGCGCCGCTACCCGTACCCGGTGTACCGTGTGCCGCGCGGCCTGCCGACGGCGGCGAAGCTCGCGCTGTTCGCCCGCGAGGTCTGGCGGCATGGCCGCCGCGCCGACCTGCTCTTCGTCAACGACTACGGCCTGCCGGCGGCCGTCGCCAACCTGGCGCTCGGCAAGCCGCTCGTGATGAAGATCGTGGGCGATTTCGCCTGGGAGTACGCCGTGCGGCACGGCCTGGTGTCTCCGGATGAGCCGTTCGACCGCTTCCAGGCAGCCCGCTACGGCCCGAAGGTCGAGGCGTTGCGCCGCATGCAGGCCGGCTACGTCAGGGCCGCCGACCGGGTCATCGTGCCGAGCAGCTTCGTCAAGTGGTACGTCGAAGGCTGGGGCGCGGACCCCGCGCGTGTCAGGGTCGTGCAGAACGCCGTGGACAACCCCACCGCCGGCCTCGCCGGGGACCGTGCGACCATCAGGGCTGGGCTCGACGTCGGGCCGGACGAGCGGGTGGTGCTGGTGGTGGCCCGCCTGACCGTCTGGAAGGGCGTCGACACCGTCATGGCGGCGCTCGGACAGCTCGGCGGCGACCTCGGGCGACGGGCGCGGCTGGTGGTCGTCGGGGACGGGCCAGACCGCGCTCGTCTGGAAGGGCTGGCCTCGGCATTGCCGCCCGGGACCGTGCGGCTGCTGGGTGAGCTGCCGCACGCTGAGGTCGGCCGCTGGATGGCCGCCGCCGACGCGCTTGCGCTGCTCTCCGGCTACGAGGGGCTGTCGCACGTCCTGCTCGAAGCGATGGCGGCCGGACTGCCCGTGCTGGTGTCTGATGTGGGCGGGAACCGCGCCCTGGTGACCGACCAGCACGATGGGCTCGCCGTGCCGTACGGCGACGTGGCGGCCACGACATCAGCCTTGTGCGAGCTGCTCTCCGATGGGGCGACCGCGCAGACCATTCGACGGAACGCCCTGGCCGGAGCGGCCGAGCGCACCGTCTCGCGGATGGTCGATCGGACGCTCGGCGTGTTCCTGGAGGCGCTCGACCGCGATCCTGACGCCGAGGTGGCGTGGAGGGCCGGCCGGTGAGGCTGCTGCTGATCACGCCGAAGGTCGATCCGACCGACAACCTGTTCGGGCACGTCAACGGCTGGGCGGCGGCGCTGGCGCAGCGGGTGGAGCGTCTGTACGTGGTGGCGCTCTGGCCCGGGCAGCCCGACCTGCCGGCCAACGTCCGTTTCGCGACGCTCGGCAAGGCCGCCGAGAACGCCGCGGCCGGAACGCTTTCCGAGCGGGTTGGCTGGCTGTTGCGGCTCCAGCGGATCGTGGCGCGGCTGGCGGCCCGGCACGAGATCGACGCCGTGCTGGCACACATGGGGCCGGTCTTCGCGGCGGCCGCCGCGCCGATTGCCCGCCTGTCCGGCATCCCCACCTACCTCTGGTACGCGCACGGGCACGTCAGCCCGATACTGCGCCTGGCGCATGCGCTGGTGCGTGGCGTCGGAACCTCCACGCCGGAGGGGTTCAGGATCGCCAGCCCGAAGGTCACGATCACCGGCCAGGGGATCGACCTCGCGCGGTTCCGCCCCGCTGCCGCGCCTCCTGCCGCCGAACGCCTGCTCTCGGTGGGCCGCTTCTCGCCGATCAAGAGCTACGAGACGGTGCTGGAGGCCGTGGCCCACCCGCTGCTGGCCCCGCACGCCGATCTGGCCGTCGAGCTGGTCGGCGGCGTCCATTCGGCGTCCGAGGCGGCCTACCTGGATAGCCTGCGCGACCGCGCGCGGCTGCTGGGGCTGGCGGATCGCGTGCAGTTCGTGGACGGCCTGCCGTACGCTCAGATCGTGCCAACCTATCAGCGCGCCACCCTCTTCGCGACGGCGAGCGCCACCGGCAGCATGGACAAGGTCGTGCTGGAGGCGGCGGCGTGCGGCCTGCCGCCGCTGGTCTGCAACCCGGCCTTCCGCGAGCTGTTCGGGGCAGCCTGGGCCGATCTCAGCTTCGGTGGCCGCGACGACGCCGCCGGCCTGAGCACGCGGCTGGCCTCGTGGCTCGGACGCAGCCTCGCCGAACGCCGCGAGGCCGCCCTGATCCTGCGCGAGCGGATCGGGCACGAGCACAGCGTGGAGCACTGGGCCGACGCCGTCGTCGGGATGATCGAGCGGGGGCGGGTGGCATGACCGGCGGCAGCCCTGGTGAACCGGCCGGCCGGCTGGTCTACGTTGGCGGCTTCGACTTCCCGACGCCCCAGGCCCGGGGCATTCAGACGCTGCACACGGCCCACGCGCTGGCGCGGGCTGGCTGGGGCGTGCGACTGCTGGCCCAGAAGCCCGAGCGGCCCGCCGGAACGGTGGCCGACGCGCTGGCCGGCTACGGTCTGACGCCGCATCCGCGCCTGCGGATCGTGTCGGTGCCGGTGGCGCGCATCGACCGCCTGTCCTGGATCGAGATTCACAAGCGGCTGGCCGTCACGAACTGGTCGTATGCATTGGCCTGCGTGGCCGACGTGCTGCGGCTCAAGCAGCGCCCGACCGCCATCGTCACCCGCGATCCGCGCCTCGCCTGGATCTTCCTGCGGACGAAGCCGCTGCACGGCCGGCCGGTGGTCTACGAGGTTCACGAGATCTTCTCGACGGCCCCCCGCGAGAATCGGAGCCTCGACCCGGCCGAGCTGAAGGGCGTCTCGGAGCGCACGCGGGCGCTGGAGGCGAGCGTCTTCGCCGAGGCGGACCTGCTGTTGCCGCTGACCCAGGCCTGCGCCGACATCGTCGAGTACAGCTATCGCCTGCCGACGGCCCGTATCGCCGTCGTTCCCGACGCCACCACCCCACCGAGCGGTCCGCTGCCGCCGCGTCCATCCGACACGCGCGAGATCGTGTACGCCGGCCAGTTGTACCGTTGGAAGGGCGTCGACACGCTGCTGGACGCCATGACCGAGCTGCCCGGCGCGCGGCTCACGGTCTACGGCGGGCGCGGGCCCGGCGATCCTGACCTGCACGTTGCCCAGGCGAAGGCCGCGCAGGTTGGCGTGGCCGACCGGGTCACGTTCGCCGGCTTCGTGCCGCACGCCGAGGTGCGCCGGCGGATCGCCGGGGCCGGAGCGGCCATCCTGCCGCTGCCCGACAACCTGATGGCCCGTTACTTCACCTCGCCGCTGAAGCTGTTCGACTACATGGCGGCCGGGACGCCCATCGTGGCGTCCGATCTCCAGAGCGTCGGCGAGGTGCTGACAGACGGCGACAACGCCCTGCTGGCGCCGCCCGAGGATCCGCCGGCGCTGGCCGCGGCGGTGCGTCGGCTGCTGGCGAATCCAGGCCTGGCCGACCGGCTCCGGCGGACGGCCTACGAGCAGGTGCAGGCGTTCACCTGGGACGCCCGCGCGGCGCGGATCATCCAGGCGCTCGGGCGGCTGACCGACGACCCACTGGTTGCGCCGCCGCACGGTGAGGCGATCTGATGCGCATCCTCTATCTCGGCAGCACCGATCTGCCGCAGACCAAGGCCCGCGCCATCCAGATCGTTCACACCTGCCATGCGCTGGCGCGGGCTGGAGCAGAGATCACGCTGGTGGGCGGACGGCGCGGCGAGGGCGGGTCGGCCCACGCCCTCGCGCAGTACGGGCTGCAGCCGCACCCCGGTCTGCGCCTGCTGCGCGTGCCGATCCTCCGGATCCCGCCAGACGCCCCGCGTTGGGTGCTGGCCCAGTTTACGCGGGTCTGGCAGGCGAGCTACCTGGCCGGGCTTGCTGCCGCGTTGCCGTGCGAGATCGCGCGGCGACGGCCAGACGTGATCTTCGCGCGAGACTTGCGGACGGCCCGGCTGGCGGCCGGCCCGGCGCAGGCCATCGGCGCGAAACTGGCGTTTGAGGTCCACGGGCTGCCGAGCTACGAGGTGGCGCACGGGGCTGGCCGCGCCAACCTGCCACTCAGCGAGGCGGCGCGGTTGCGCGCCCTTGAGGATGCTGTCTTCGGGCGGGCTGACCGCATCATCACCATCACCGAGTGCGCGCGGCAGATCCTGCAGGACGAGTACGGGATGCCGCCGGAGCGCGTCCGCACCGTGGCCGACGGCACGACGGTCCGGGCAGCGACGCCCCCCTCCCGCTCCGCGGGCGCTTCACACGTGGCCGGCGAGGGCCGTCCGTCCCGACCGAGCATCTACTACGTCGGGCAGCTCTACCCGTGGAAGGGCGCTGACCTTGTGGTGGAGGTCGCGGCGCGCGTCCCGGATGCCGAGGTCGCGATTGTTGGCGGGCAGACCAACTGGACCCGTGAGGATCCAGACATCGCGTTGCTGGCCGCCCGCGCCGACGAGCTTGGCGTCCGCGAGCGGGTCAACCTGCGCGGCCACGTCCCCTACGACCGCGTGCCCGAGGTCTTGTCCGAAGCGACCGTCGCCCTGCTGCCGCTGCCAGACGAGCCGGTCGCGCGGCTGTTCACCTCTCCCCTGAAGCTGTTCGACTACATGGCGGCCGGCGTCCCGATTGTCGCGTCCGACCTGCCATCCCTGCGCGAGGTGCTGCGCCACGGTGAGAACGCCCTGCTGGCGACGCCCGGCGATCCCGAGGCGTTCGCGGCGGCGGTCAAACTCCTGATCGCCGAGCCTGACCTGGCGGCGCGGCTCGGGCGGCAGGCGCAGGCTGACGTGTTGGGGTACTCCTGGGACGCCCGCGCCGAGGCCTTGCTCGACTTCCTGGCCGAGCCGGCCCGTCTCCCCGGCTGGAGCGTCCCTCCTCGATGAGCCGACCGCTGCGTGTCCTGGTGGTGACCTGGGAGCTTCAGCCCGATTCTGGCTGGGGACGGTACAGCCTGGGGCTGGTGCGTGGGCTGCTGGAACAGGGCCACCGCTTGACCATCCTGACCACCCGCGACACCAAGGCCCCGCCGCTCGACGCGGCGGTGATCCCCTGCCTCAGCACGCCACTCGGGGCGCTCGACCGGCCGCTGCCGTTCGCCTGGAACCTCGCCCAGGTCTTTCGCCATGCGCCCGGCCACGACCTGGTGCACTTCTTCGTGGAGCCGTTCGCGCTGGCGGCGTCGGGCCTGTTCCCCTGGCCGTACCTGATCACCGTCCACGGAACCTACGGCGTCTCGCCGTTCCGCATGAACGCCGTGACGCGGACGCTGTTCGCGCGGACGCTGAAGCGGGCCGCCTCGGTGGTCTGCGTCAGCGGCTACACGAAGCGGCGGGTCCACGAGGTGCTGCCGCTGGACAACCTCGACGTGGTGACGAACGGCTTCGAGCCGATCCGCCCGCCAGCGCAGCAGTACCCGGGCAAGATCGCAGGCGACCCGGTCCTGATGGGGTCGGGGGCGCTGAAGCCGCGCAAGGGGTATCACACGGTCCTCGAGGCGATCCCTCGGGTCCGCGAGCGCTACCCCAACGTGCACTACTACCTCGTCGGGGATGACCGGGATCGAAAGTACGTGTCGGGGCTGCGCCAGACCATCGAACGGCTCGGCCTCGAACGAAACGCCACCATCACCGGCCGCATCGACGAGGCGTACCTGGATGCGCTCTACCGTCGAGCCGACGCCTTCGTGCTGCCGTCCGAGAACAGCGGGGCGGCGTTCGAGGGATTCGGTCTGGCCTACATCGAGGCGAACGCCTACGGGAAGCCGGTCGTCGGGACGCTCGACTGCGGCGCAGAGGACGCCATCGACGACGGTGACAACGGACTGCTGGTCCCACAACGCGATCCTGACGCGTTGGCCAGGGCCATCCTGCGGCTGCTGGACGATCCTGCCGCTGCCCATGCGATGGGCGAGCGCGGCCGCCGACGCTCGAACGGCCGCGACTGGAGCCACGTCGTCGGCGAGTACCTGGCGATCTACGAGCGGGCGTTGAGCCGGCCATGAGGAGCGCCCTTCACCTGAGTCACGCCCCCCACCCCCCGCCCCGCGGCGGGGCGGGGGGTGGGGGGCGCTGCTCCGTGGGCCTCACATGCAGCGCCTGAACGCCTTCATCGCCGCGCTCGGCGGCGGCGGGTTCGTCCGACCGCTCCTGAAGCTGCTGGTCGGGTCGCTCGGCCTCAGCGCGATCTCGTTCGCGGCCTCGGTGCTGCTGGCGCGGACGCTCGGGCCGGCCGCCTACGGCGCGTACACCCTGGTCATGTCGGCCGGGACGACCATCGGGCTGCTGCGGCGGCTCGGGCAGGACTACGCCGCCACGACGCAGCTTGCCGAGGGCCACAGCGTCGGGGATCGGCGCAAGTGCCGCGACGCCCTGGTCTTCTACGTCTTCATGAGCGTGGCAACCTCGGTGGTCGTGCTGCCGCCCGCCCTGTTGCTCGCGCCGTGGCTCGGCATCCTCTTCTTCGGCGACACCGACCTGACCGTGCCGTTGCAGCTCTACCTCGTGCAGGGGTTCTGGGCCGTCATCCCTGGCTGGACTGTCATCGCGCTGCAGGCGTCGCGGCGGATGGGCCAGTTGGTGATGCTCGAGAACGTCAGCAGCCTTGCCACGGCCATCCTGCCCGTCAGCTTCGCGCTGGCCGGCTTCGGGATCGTCGGAGTCTTCACGGGGCAGGTCGTCGCCAGCCTGCTGGCGGTCGGGATCGGGTACGTCCTCTACCAGCGGCTGGTCGCCCACGATCCGCTCTTCCCGACTGTCGGCGAGCTGCTGGCTGGCACGGTCCGCCCGGGCCTCCCGATCTGGCCGAACACGCGCTTCGGCCTCTCCATCGCCTTCGACAAGAACCTCGTCTCGCTGTACAACCTTCTCCCGATCCTCCTGCTCGCGCAGTTTGTGGCCGACGAGCAGGTTGGGCAGCTTCGGGTAGCCTTGAGCTACATGGTGATTCCGTCCGTGCTGCTGACGCCGATCTCGCGCCTGCTGATGGTCGATATCCCACGCCTGCGCGCCTCGCAGCCGGAGCGCGTGCGGCCGGCGTTCCTGCGCCTGACGCTGCTCGGGTGGGCGGCCTCGGCGGCGCTGGCGCTGCCGTTCGCGGCCATCTCGTGGGTGCTGATCCCCTTGCTCTACGGCCAGGGCTACGCCGAGGCCCCGCTGCTGACGCTGCCGCTCCTGCTGGACGCGGCCACCCTCGGGCTGGGCATCGCGGCCGGCCCGATCTTTCGCACCTACGACCGCACCGACCTCCCGATCCGCACCAGCATCGTGATCCTGATGCTCGGTATCCCCGCGACCTACCTCCTGGCACAGTCTTCGGGACCGCACGGGGCGGCGCTGGCCTACGCCGGCATGATCCTGGCCTCGCGGCTGGTCAGCTACGCCCAGTGCCTGCGGATCATCCCGCGCGCGGCGGTGGCCGCATGAGCCTGGGCGCGCGGCCCCGTCTGCTCTTCATGGCCGACGCCTTCGATATGAGCGGCGGCGGCGAGATCGTGGTGGATCACCTGGCGCGGGCCATCGGGGATCGCTGGGACGTGACCGTCCTGACCACCACCCGTGGCGCGGACGCCGTCCAGCAGAGCGAGGTGTTGACCGTCCACCAGTTGCACTCGCAGTACCATCCCCGGCTGCGGCCGGTGATGTCGTTCATGAACCCGACGCTGAGCAGGCGAGTCGGTCGGTTCCTGGCGGAGCTTCGGCCGGACGTCATTCACGCCTGGAACGTCCACAGCCACCTGTCCTACGATGCGCTGCGGCTGGCGCATCGTGCCGGCGCGCGGGTCGTCCACACGTACCAGGACGCGCAGCCGTTCTGCTACAGCAAGTACAAGTGCTGGCTCGATCCGAATGCCCCCCTCCCCAAGCACCCGGACTACCGCGCCAATCCGCGCGCCTGCCGAAGCTGCAAGGTCCACTTCTGGACCTTTCCGCCGCGCGCGCCGCTGATTCGGACGTGGCTGCACCGCTACGTAGACGTTGGCGTCTCGGTGAGTGGCGAGCTTGCCGAAGCGCTGCGCCAGAACGGCGTCACCGTCCACGGGGTCGTGCCGAACGGCCTGCCGCTGCACGATCCAGCCGTCACCGGCGCAGACGGCACGCGTGCCCGCGCACGCCACGGCTGGGGCGGCGAGCCGCTGCTGGTGACGGGCGGCCGGCTGCACTTCTTCAAGGGCCAGAATCAGGCGGTGGATGCCTTCGCGCGGGTGGCGGCCCAGCACCCGACCGCCCGGCTCGTCATCCTCGGCGGCCAGGGCTGGTACCGCGACACCCTGGAGGAACGGGCGGCTGGCCTCGGCCTGCGAGACCGGGTCAGCTTCCCCGGCTTTCTCGACCGTGCGGCGTACCATGATGTCCTGGCGGCGTCGTCGGCGTTCCTGAACCTCTCGACGTATCTCGACCCGTTCCCGACTGTGAACCTCGAATCGATGGCGCTGGGAGTGCCCGTCGTGGCGACAAGGCTTGGCGGCACCCCGGAGGCGATCCTCGACGGCGAGACCGGCCTGCTGGTCAACCCGTTCGACATCGAGCGGGTGGCCGACGCCGCGCTGCGCCTGCTGTGCGACGATGCGCTGCGCTCGCGCCTGGGCGCGGGTGGCCGCGCGCGGGTCCGCGAGCACTACACCGTCGAGCAGATGGCGGCCCGCTACGAGGCGATCTACCGAGGCGAGTCTTCGATGAGCGAGCCGTCATGAGCGGGCCATTGCACGTGTTCCGCGCGCAGTGGCCCACGACGCCTGAAGCCTCGGCCACCTGGGAGCGGCTCCGGCAGGCTGCTCCCACCGAGACGCTGTTCCTGACCCCCGAATGGCTCCAGGGCTGGCATCGGCACCTGGGGACCGGCCAGCCGCTCCTGTTCGCGGTGGCCGACGGCGACGAGACGGTGGCGCTGGCCCCCATCGAGCGAAGCTGGGTCGGCGGCTTCTCGGCACTCCGGCCGCTCGGGCTGGGCGTCTCTGACTACACCGACCTGCTGCTGCCGCCTGCGTCAGACCGTGCCCAGGCCGCCGTCGAGGCGCTGGCCGATGCCTTGATCGAGCGCGGCGGCGCCTGGGATGTGCTCGACCTGCGTGGCTTGCCGGCCGAGTCGGCCACCGCCGACCTGTTGATGGCGGTGGCCGAGCGGCGCGGCATGCGGGGCGCCGCGATGCCCGGCTACGCCCGGCCCGAGATCGCCCTGGATGGAACGTACGATCAGTACCTCAGCTCGCGGCCGGGGCGCTTCCGCTACAACCTGCGCTCGCGGCTGCGACGCCTCGGCGAGCGGGGTGAGGTCTGCTTCCGCCGCGTCTCGGACCCTGAAGACGTGCCGAGCGCGCTCACGATCCTGGCCGAACTCCACGCCAGGCGCTGGCGCGGCCAGCACACCGCCACGATCTTCTCGTCGTCGTCCGCCGCGCGCCGCTTCTACGCCGAGGTCTGCGCCCAGTACGCCGCCCGCGACCTTCTCGACCTGACCCTGCTGGAGGTCGGCGGCCGGGCGGTCGGCGGCAGCCTCGGGTTCGTGGACGGCGACACGTTCTACTACTACATCCCGGCCTGGGAGCCAGAGCTTGCGTCGCTCGCGCCGAGCAGCCTGCTCCTGGCGAATCTGGTGGAGGGAGCGTACGCGCGCGGCCTGAAGCGCTTCGACTTCATGCTGGGCGACGAGCCGTACAAGGCGCGCTGGGCCACCGGCGAGCGCCAGACCCTCAATCTCGTGATCGGCGCGCCGACGCTGCGCGGGCAGGCGGCGTTCGCGGCGCTGGTCGGGGCGCAGAAGGCCCGCCGCCGGGCGCGGTCGTCGCCGCTGCTCCAGCGGGCGCGTCGGCACTGGCTCGGCCGCGCGAAGCAGTTGATCGGCCGATGATGGGCGTCCCGTGACCTATCTGCCGCCCGATCCGCCGCTCACTGTCGCCGACCTGCCCGGACTGCTGCGGTCCGCCCCGCTGCCGGAGCAGTTCTACGCCAGCGGCCGGGCCGCGCTGCTGGCCGGTCTGCGGGCGCTCGGCGTCGGGCCGGGCGATGAGGTGCTGCTGCCAGCGTACCTCTGCGAGTCGGTGATCACCCCGGTCGAGGCGGTTGGGGCACGGCCCACGTTCTACCCGGTCGGGCGCGGCCTCGAGGTGGACCCTGACGCTGTCGAAGCCGCCCTCACCGAGCGGACCCGAGCGGTGGTCATCATCCACTATCTGGGGTTTCCCGGGCCGGTCCAGGCGCTCCGCGACCTCTGCGACCGTCGTGGGCTGGCCCTGGTCGAGGACTGCGCCCACGCGCTCTACAGTCGGCTGGGGGACCGCGACCTCGGCTCCTGGGGCGACCTTGCCATCTTCAGCCCGTGGAAGTCCTTGCCGCTGCCGGACGGCGGCCTGCTGCGGGTCAATCGACCCGATCTCATGGCGACGGCGCCAGCCACGGGTCCGGCCGCCCGGCGCGTCGCGTTCAGGCTCGCCTACCGGGCGCTCGGCAGCGTCGAGCAGCTTCTCGGCTGGTCGCCGCGCACCCGGCTGCTTCGGCGACAGTCGCTCCGCGCCAGCATGCATCAGCAGGTCAGCGCCGGCCCGGTCGACGAGCAGGCTGGCTCGGAGGCGGCGTGGCGGCTGCTCCAGGCTGCCCGTCCCGCCTTCGTGGTCGGCCGGCGGCGACGCCATTTCGCGCGGCTGCTGGCGGCGTGCCACAATCTCGCCTGGGCGACCCCCGTGTTCACCGAGCTTCCAGAGGGCGTCTGTCCGCTGGGCTTGCCGCTGGCGGCCGAAGACCGCGACCATTGGCGTGACATCCTGCTCGGGCGGGGCGTCAACGTGCGAACATACTGGGAACACTTGCCGCCGGCTGTCGATACCGCACACTTTCCCGAGGCGGCCTGGCTCCGAGATCGGATACTCGTGCTGCCGGTACACCAGGGTCTGACCAACGAGGGCGTCGAGTGGCTTGCGCGGCTGCTCCAGTCGCTCGGCAAACGGACGTGACATGCAACGATCGCTGATCGTAAACGCCGACGAGCTCGGCCTGACCGAGGGCATCAACGAGGGCATCATCGAGGTCCATGCCCACGGCATCGTGACCTCCACTACGATGGTCGCGAACTTCTGGGCGTTCGACCACGCCGTTTCGCTCTCGCGGAAGTACCCGGGCCTCGCCGTTGGCGTGCATCTCAACCTGACCCACGGCATGCCGATCCTCCCGCAGGACCGCGTGCACACCCTGGTGGACGAGAACGGCTACTTCTTCCGCCGCCGGCCGTTCCTCCAGCGGCTGATCATGGGCCAGATCAGCATGATCCAGGTCTACGAGGAGTTTCGGGCGCAGGTGGACAAGGTGATCGCGGCCGGCATCGAGCCGAGTCACCTGGACAGCCACGAGAGCGTCTACATGTACCCCGATCTCTTCTTCAAGGTCGTGGGGCCGGTCGCGCGGCACTATCGTCTGCCGATCCGCCTTCAGCAGGAGCGGATGGATCGGGAGATGTTCTCGGACGGCAGCGCCTACACGAAGTACATCCGCAGCGAGGCGTTCTGGAAGAACCACGTCATGTCGGCGCTGGCGCACCGCTACCGGGCGTTCCTCAAGCGCCACCAGGTGATGACGACGGACCACTTCCTCTCGACCTTCAGCTGCCTGCGCCGCTACCCGAACGACCTGACCGGCGGCCTCGCGCGTGACCTCCGCGAGCTGCAGCCCGGCACCACCGAGCTGATGGTGCATCCCGGGTTCAGCGACAGCCGCCTGGAGGAGATGCTCGACGGCGGACAGGTGGCGGCCCGCTGGCGCGAGGAAGAGGTCCGCGTGCTGGCCGACGACGATCTGCGCGCCCTCCTGAACGAGCTGAAGGTGGAGCTGATCTCCTATCGCGAGCTTGCCAGCCGGCAGCTTGCAGATGGCTCGCTGGTCATGGCGCACGCGTGACAGCTGGTCTGTCCGGCGGGCCGGTGGCTGACCGGCCCGCGCGGGTGCTGCATATCCTGTCGGGCGGGACCATCGGCGGCTGCGAGCAGCACGTGCTGGCCCTGCTCTCGCGACTCGACCGTCGGCGCTTCGAGCCGTGGCTGGCCTGCTTCGAGGCCGAGCCCGACGCGGCCACCCCGATGCTGCCGATGTTCCGCGCGGCCGGGGTGCGGGTGATCGATCTCAAGGCGACGCGGCGCACGGACCCGGCCGCGATCTGGCGGCTGGGCCGGCTGCTGCGGCGGGGCCAGTTCGACATCGTGCACGCCCACTCGTTCCGGACCGAATTGGCCGCCGTGTGCTGGTCGAAGCTGGCCGGCCTCGCGCCGAGGGTGGTCCGGTCCGTCCACAACATGGACGACTACTACGTCCATCCGCGCTACAGCCCGCTGCTGCGGGCCTCGGCCTGTGGCCTGGACCGGATCGTGGCGATCTCGGACGCCGTGGCCGACTACCTTCGCACGGACGGCGGCCTGCCGCCCGAGAAGATCGTCCGCATCTACTACGGCATCGACCCGAGCCCGTACCGTCCCGACGCCCCGCCGCCGTCGCGCCGCGCTGGCGGCGACCCGCCCGGTGAGAGCGATCGCCCGACCATCGGCGTGGTGGCGAGGTTAGCCCCGCAGAAGGGTCACCGGGTGCTGTTCGACGCGCTGCCGCAGATTGCGGCGGCCGTCCCGGGCGTGCATGCGCGGCTGGTCGGCCACGAAGAGCTGAGCACCGTCGCCGAGCTTCGGCAGGCGGCGTGCGAGCGCGGCGTCGATCACCTGGTCACGTTCGAGGGGTTCCGCTCGGACATCGCGAATGTCATGGCGGATCTGGATGTGTTCGTGCTGCCCTCGTTGTGGGAGGGCTTTGGGCTGGTGCTGGTGGAGGCGATGGCGGCGGGCCGGCCGGTCGTCGCCTCGGCGGTCGGCCCGATCCCTGAGATCGTGGTGGACGGCGTGACCGGGCTGCTGGTGCCGCCCGGCGACCCTGTGGCCCTGGCCGAGGCGATCACGCGCCTGCTCCGCGATCCTGAGCTGGCGGCGGCGTACGGTCGGGCTGGGCGGGCGCGCGTCGAGCAGGAGCTGCGGCTCGACACGATGGTCGAACGCATGGAAGCCCTCTACGACGAGCTGCTGGGCCGGGACGCGCTGTGACGCTGGTCGCCGCTCACCCCCCGCCCGGGGTTGCCCCTCACCCCCCGCCGAGGTGAGCAGGGCGATTGCATGTTCGTCCGTGTTCCCGAAGCGCGACTAGACGAGCGGTCGGGGACTGAAGTCCCCGCCTACAGTCACGCCGTCGCTGCGCGACGGCCGCCGGGAACGGCTGGGGCTGGCGAGCCTGGAGCGTCGCGCAGCGACTGCAGGATGGTAGGCGGGGCTTTCAAGCCCCGACGCGGCGGCACGACGACATCAACATACGATTGCACTGGTAGCAGCATCAGGGTGATTGCATGTTCGTCCGTGTTCCCGAAGCGCGACTAGACGAGCGGTCG